>CAZTTM010000024.1:0-10223 GCA_964616035.1 uncultured Muribaculaceae bacterium | reverse complement strand
ACCCTTATAGGCAGTATTACATTCAATAATTGTTCCGTTTAGCATTTTAACAAGAGGATTAATTAACTCCTGTTTTAAATATCCACGAGAACCTTTCTCTCCAGTAGATACTTTAATACCTATATTACCCTCTAGACAAACTCCTAATGCCTTATATAGTTTAATTAAACTATCCGCGTCAATATTTTTTGTATAATATACTTTTGACTTACTCATAATACCTCCTTATTCCATGTAAAATCATTGGCTATATCTTTACTATCACTATATAATTTACTATTATCTGAATAATTAATAACCTCAATAGCTCCTAAATCAGAACCACTAAAAATATAATATACAGCTGCTGTATAATCATCATAATTTAACTTAAAATAAGCAACATGATGATTATAATTATTAGTATATATCTCATACTCTATAATTTCACATTCAGTTTCTATATTGCTCTTAATTCTATCAATATAATCAACTGAATATTCATAATTACCCTCTAAATTATATATATCAATATATCCTATTTCTCCAGATAAATCATCTTCTAACAAATAATAGTATCCTCCTTCTTTATCATCATATTTTATATAACCAGAAGGAACACTATACTTGATTAATTCATTGTTATCACTTTCTTTATTACTAAGGTTAAAATAAATACCAAGTCCTAAAAATACTACAAAAATAATTGAAAAAATAATAATAGTTTTCTTTAATTGCTTCTTATCTGCTGATTCTTTTTTATCATCATAATAATAGCCATCATTTACTTTAACAACTTCCCCATTAGCAAGTAAAAAGTTTAAAGTATTTTCATTTATTTTATCATTATCGTTAAATACATAAACATTATTACTATCTTTAGCACCATGCTCAACTAAAATATTTTTAATTAACATTTTTTCTTTTTTATTATCAGCAGTTTTCAAATCAATTTTAATATTTTTACTATCATTAGCTACCTGATTTTTTATAGAACCTATAACTCCACTAATACCTAGAAAAGTAAATATTATACTAATTACATAATTTTTTAAAATACCCACTAAGAAATCACTATCACTATATAAATACTTAAAATTATTAATAGAAACAGTAGCACCTTCACGAATAAGTAATAAACTAGGTATAATTACTAAAGTAGCAATAGTAATAGATAATAAAGATACTATAACTATCTTTAAAGGAAGTCTTTTATTAACTTCACCCTTACATAATTGATAACCAAATAATGCTCCCATTGCAACAAACATTGCCAAAATAGAAAACATCATATTTAAATATACATAAGCTAAAATCCACGGCAAAGTAGCAACTATGCCTCCTACTAAAGCACCTAATATAGGTAAAACATATTTCTTCATATTACCTCCTACAACTCATATTTCTTACCATAACCTTTATTCTTACTATCACCGAATATTATATCACAAAAATATAAATAATTCTTATTGTCTTTATAATTATCAATAATATAAACTACATCTTCACATTTAGTTAAATCATAAAAAGTAGATAGTAATAATAGTTTTCTAAATGTAAACTTATTGATACCGGTTTCAAAAACTTCTGAAGCTATAAATAACATCTCATCATGTAAACCTACAAAACTATCTTCATCAATTTCTACATTATCAAGTTTACTAATTGCTTTCTCAATATTACCTTCTAGATATAATTTATCACTAATATTATCTAAAGAATATAATAATCTAGTATATGCTAATTGTAAATCTAAATCACTACCATATTTATTCAAATAACTATGTACTTTACTTAAATATGTTAAATAAAATAATCTTTCTTCTTTAGAACTTCTATTTTCATCAATTACAGGGTCTTCTTCTATAAGTACATCATCTTTTTCTGAATTAAACAAATAAATATTATTAATTTCCTCTAATAGTTTAAAAGATGATAGTTTATTATTCTTATTTCCAAAAATAGAATATTGATAAATATCATAAATTTGACTTTCTAAATCATCATATGATTCATCATTAGTATAAAAATCACTTTGCATATATATATCAAAATTAACAGGATCATTATCATAAGGAATACAGTCAATCATATCAGAAATAGTTTTATAAAAGCCTAAAGCACTATATGATGGCAACATATGAACTTGTAATAAGAGTCCCGTTCTTGCTCTTAATAACTTAGCAATATCATCATGTACATCTGAAGTATATAATTCTTGATACTTATCTTCTAGTTTACTTTCAATTTTTAAATAATCAAAAAGAATATCTCGCATTGATGAAACACCCAATATAGATAAAAGATTAAAGTCTTCTGCAATAAGAGATACATCATCATCAATATCATCTCTATCCTTAATCATCATAACTAAATCTAACAATTCGTCATAACTAATATTATCTTGAAGTTTAATATTATTACCATCAATAGCAAAATATTTAAAGTATTTTTTAACAAAACTATTAACCATTTCTAACTCTTTTGGTTTATTAATGGTAATATCATCTCCTGTCATATTAGTAGCTTCATTTCTAAACTTTACTAAATTATCAATACTAACACTCTTCTTATTTTCGTATTGATATACACATAACAATCCTAAAGCATTAATATAATCATAACAATCATCTAACATATTTTCAACACTCCCCCACATTATTAGAATCCACTTGGATAACTACTATTATCCATATGCGTATAATTTTTTATTAAGTTTTCACCTTTTATAATAATATAATCATTTGTATTACTATAAGCATGTGTACTAACAATTAAGCCATAATTCTTACCAGCCTCCTCTGCTATTATAAAACCAGAATCAGTCTTTCCAATAATTATCTTAACGTGACCAGTAGTTCGCATAACATCACCTACTTCGCCATTTTCTTTAGATACAGCAATACCATCCCAATTATAATAACTACTAGCAAGTATTGAATTATAAACAATACCTGTATTTAGATAAGTCCAATTAACAAATCCATCACAATCCATTCCATAATAATAATATCCTGAATATGTAGTATTGTTTCTATATTTGCCCCAATCATCACATGCTCCAATTGTTGAAGTTTTACCTCCTCGCCAATAAGGAATAGTAATGCCATATTTTTGATATAAGCCAGTGACAAGAGCAACTCCTGCAGTAGCTGCACCTACTTTAGTATAAAGCCCCGCAGCTCTTACTGATCTAGCCATTAACTTATTAAAATTATCTAAGCTATCACCTTTACTACTAATATATTCTTCTAAAGTAGTACCTTTTAAGATATTTCCACTATTTTTTAAGACATCATTACTAATAGTAATTGTTTTTGCTTCACTTATATTACCTTCTGTATCTTCTACCCAGACATAAGTAGTACCAGGCAATCTAACAACATCAAAACTGTTTGAACTAGTTGCTAGATATCCACCATTCTTATCTGGCTTTTTATTATCATAACTAAAGTAATATCCTGAAATAGTATATCCATTATTATTAGCTTTAACATAAACATATATTCCATTACTACTAAGACTACTAATTGTAGGTCCTTTATTATCATTAGTAATATTACAACTAATAGTTTTACTATTTCCTGAATTATCATATATAGTCACATTAACACTACTAGTATAACTACCACTAAAACTAATATTTGCTGTAGTATAATCAGTTCCATTTACTACATAACGACTAATACCACTTGCTGCTTTAGCACTAACATTAAGAGTAGTTTTTTCATTCTTAAACGAACCACTACAAGAAGCTGATGTAATACCTTTATCAATATTACTAACAGTTATACTGTTCTCTTTAGTTAATCCATTTTTGTCATAAACAACGAACTTATATTCTCCATTATCACTAACTTTATATTTATAATTTTTACTATTAACCTTTTTACCATTAGGAAGTAATATATAATCAAAATAACTATCTTTAACTGAAACTTTAATATATGTACTTTCAACAACACTAGTATTTGCTAAACTAAGTTTAATATTTATATCATAAACAATAACTTTTCTAGAAACAAATGTAGATACTCCAGCGGAATTAACTGCAAAATATGTAATATTATATTGCCCAGACTTATTAGTATTTACATTATTATTAGTAATTACTTTACTACTAATATCTCCATCAATCGTATCAATTGCTTGATAACCTTCTTCAACATAATCATTACCTAAGAGTACATAAACTTTATCATTACCATTTAACTTAATTTCAGTCTTTCCACCTTCAATAACACTAACATATCTAATCTTAGTTATATTACCAATACTATAACTTATCTCATATTCGCCAACTTTATTAGTATCCAAGTTAGATTTAACTACTACCTTATTAGTCAAATCATTTGACTTACTATCATAAGCTGAATAACCAAGTTCACTATATTCATGATTTATATATATAGTAATATTATCCTTACCATTAATAACTAGATAATAATCAACATTATTAGCAAAATATATAATGACTCCTAGAATGATTAAAAAAATAGAACCGATTAAGCCAATCATAATCATTTTCTTATCATCTAAATTTAAATTAAATTTAAAGCTCTTATTAGAACCACTATCATCATCTTCATCAAAACTATTAGCATCATGAAAAAACATAACATAACCTCCAAATACTCTTTATATATAAACTAACAAGTAGTAAAATTTCAAAAATGGCGTCCCCGATTGGAATCGAACCAACGGCCTATTGCTTAGGAGGCAATCGCTCTATCCTACTGAGCTACGAGGACACATCTAAGAAGATTATACCATATATTTAGATTTTTTAAACAATATATTTTTATAAATGAAAAAATTAATATTTTATACTATTATTTATTAAACAAATAACTATTATGAGCATATATTAAGTAAGTAATATTCACTTTCTCTAAAAACGTACATTTATTCTATTTAAAATTCAAAAAAAAGTTGACAAAAGTATAACTATATGCTAATATAGAAAGCGATTTTCGTGGAGGGGGAATTATATTATGGACGAAGATAACAGAAAAGGAAGTTTAGCTAGTTTCTTTATAAAACTAATTTTAGTAATTATATTTGCAATATTTGCATTATGGTTATTATCATCAGTTAGTAAAGGACTAAATAACAGCATGAATAGCATAAATAACTCACTTAATACACTAACAGAAAACATTTTCTATGAAAATATTCTAAAAATGAAAGAAGCAGGTAAAGAATATTTTACAATTGAAAGATTGCCAGAAAATGTTGGTGATGTAAAGAGTCTTACATTACAAGAAATGTATGATAAGAAATTATTACTTGAATTAAAAGACAAAAATGGTAAAGCATGTTCAGCAGAAAATTCATATGTAAAAGTAGAAAAATATGATGATGAATATCAAATGAAAGTATACCTAGAATGCGGTGAAGAAAAAAATTATATCACTGTAATACTAGGATGCTACGATTATTGTAGTAAAACTGTATGTGAAAAGAGTGAAAACTCTAACAATACAGATAGTAATAGTCATATAGAATATGAATATAGGAAAACAACTGGTGGTTATTGGACAAACTATGGTAATTGGAGTGAATGGTCAAAAGTAGAAATCAGTAAAACAAATTATCGTGAAGTTGAAACAAAAACAGTTTCAGAACAATATACATATGATAAAACAATAACTAAAAATCAATATGTTAGTTATACAACTAGTTGCCCAAGTGGATATACTAAAACAAGTGATGGAACTAAATGTTATAAAATAACTGATACAACAAAAACGACTGCTCCAGTATGCCCAGCTACATATAATGGATATAGTCTTGTCGGTAAAAATGGATTTGAATGTAATTATTCTAAAACATCTACTACAACAAGTGAACCAATATGTGCTGCAAAATATGGTAATGGTACATATACAAGTCTAAGCAACTTTACATGCTATTATAAAGTAGCAGGAGAATGTGAAAAAGTAGCATACCAAGAGTTAGTAGTTGACTATTGTGGTTCAATAGTATGTGGTCAACACTATGAAACAAAATATAAAACAGTATGTGGTCAAGATAAAACAATAAGTACACCAGCAACTTGTAAATCAGGATATAAAAATATTAATGGCGTTTGTACTTTAACAAATACTAATAATATAACTGTACATAATGCTTCATGTCCAAGTGGATATACAAAAAGTAATAATACATGTCAAAAAGGATCACAAGAAACAATATATGAAAACTTAAATTATAGTTGTCCAACAGGATATACTAAAACAAGTGATGGAACTAAATGTTATATGAAGATAACATCTGTAGTAAAAGCAACAGGAACTAAAAATGTGACATATTATCGTTATAAAACAAGACAATATATTGGAGGAACATCAGATACAAAATGGAGTTCATCTAACAATGATAGTTCATTAATAAATGCAGGATATAAATTAACAGGAAATACTAAAACAGTTTCAGGAAAATAATTTTTAAGGGGGAATTGAAATGAAAAATTTAAAAATTAATAAAAAATTTGTATCATTATTAACATCAGGTGCTCTTGCAATATCATTATCAGGTTGTGAAGGAAATTTCAAATTTTTTGGAAATTCAAAACCTGAAGAAACAGAAGCAGTAGATAATAGTTCTATTTATCAATTATATGAAGGTAAACTTGAAAATGATATTACAGATAATGTAGTTATTGATAGTGGATTACGTAATATAAACGATTTATCAGTAGTTTCAAAAGAAACAAAAGAAAGATTAGATATTGCAAACATACAAGTACTAGTTAATGAAAATGGTACTAATACATTAAAGAGTATTAATAGAGATATAACATTATATTTATCAAATGATATTAAAGCTATATATTATAATGGTAAAGAAATATCATTAGATGATTACATGATAATAGATACAGAAGGTAATGAAATAACTACAATTAGTCAATTATTTGTTGATAATAAAGAAGAAGAATTATCATTAATAGGTAATCATGATATAACAACAATTACTGAAGAAGAAGTAAATGAAGCGATTACAAAGTTTGCATGTAGATTATCAAACAGAAATATTCAATATAATGAAGAAGATATATTAAAAACAATAATACTAGTAAACTTATCTAGCCTATCAAATGAAAAAAATGCTGAAATATATAACGAGTTATTAATAAAAGCTGGAAATCCTGATATAAACGAATTAGTTTTAGCATATACAAGAATTATAAATGCTTTTAATAATCCAAACTATGGTAAAAATGAAGGAAGCAATTACAAATACTTCTATGAAGAAAATATACCATTTGAACAATTAACTCATTTAGGAAGCTTAATTTTAGATGAAACGCAAAAAGAAATCTATGAAGATATTAATAATAGATTAAATAAAATGAGTACAATGCTTGATACGTATGAACTAGATGCTGAAATAGTATCATTACTAAAGGAAATACAAAGTGGTATCAAAGGTGAAGAAAAGTATTCACTAATTGATAACAGCACAATATTAGCATTATCACCAAGATTTGCTGATGCTAGAGGTATGATATTCATGGTATGTGAACAAGATGATAAATGTTTAACCGAAGAATCAAAAAAAGCTGTAAAAACTATAGCACCATATACAACAGAAGAAACAGAATTCTCTCTATATGGGTATGAAATATATAGTGAAATAGCTAAAACATTTGAAGGAAATGGAATAACAAAAACATTAAAATAAGTTATTTAAAAAGAGATTAATCAATCTCTTTTTCTTTTATCCACTAACTCTTGTAAGTGCAACCTTATTACCTGTACTAACGGCAACAAATATATTAGCACTAAACTTCTTACCTATGATACTATTCTGATTAGTAGCACTACCACAATTAAGAACATCAGTACATGTTTCCTCAATCCACATAAGGAATACATAACTATCTGCTGTAGAAGAATTACTAGGCATATCTTGTTGAGTTTCTGTAAGTGTTAATTTATTGCTTCTTAAGTTATTATCAAAAGCATATGACATATTTCCTTCACTTAATAAACTACTATTCTTATATAATCTCCACTTAACATAACTATTAAAAAATATAGAATCTGCACTAATACTATTTAACATAATATCATAAATAATATTACTATTAGTATTAGAAGAAGCACCTTTAACGGTAAAGGCAACTCTGGCAACATTACTAGTCTCATTAACAGTAGGCGCTGAAACCCTAGGTGATAAATTAGTAGCAGTAATTGTTGTATTACCACTATAAACGACATTTAAATTACTAGCACTAACATTAACTGAGGATGACATCGTTGCTGCCGCGTATGTAATACCAACCACTCCTAAAACAATTGCTATAATCTCTAACGTAATTACTAAAGCATTCTTATTAAACAATCTTTTCATATTCCCATCCTCCCTATTACTATCTAAATTATATAATAAAAAATAAAATAAAACAATAATTTTACTTTATTTCCTTAACATTAAATTTATTCATCAAAACTCTAAGTACTATATAACTAATTGTTGTATAAATAATACTCATAATAATATTACTATAATATACTCTAAATAACATACTAATTGGATAACTGGCATAATCAGTAAGTATCATAATAACATAAGTTAATGTATAATATAAAATAACTGCTAAATAACTCTTAATATTAATAATAAATATATTATCTGGAAGTACTTCATCAAGTAATCTATTAAATAAATATATTAATATAAATATTACTAAATTAATTAATAGAGTATTAGTATATATAATATCAAATAATACTCCAAATATAATAACTAAATATATATATTTCTTTTTATTTATAAAATATGGATATATAACTACTAAACCCACTACAACATACAAAGTCATAAATATACTAGGATTTATTAAATTATAACTAATATATAATGATGAAATACCCTCTAATAAAAAAGATAATATTAAATATATACTAACAATAATCATTCATCTACCCTCTTTAATACTGCAACATAGTTAATATCATCAAAGTCAACAACTGGTTTAACATTAATAATCTTTGATAAGTCATAACTATCCGTTGAAATTGAATCAACTATTCCAATTAATATACTAGAGGGATATATTCCTCCAAGACCTGAAGTATAAACATAATCTCCTACTAAAATATCTTCTGTATTACTAATACCCTCAACTTCCAATACATTTTTATTATAGGTATATCTATTAATTAATCCATATACATATTTACCACCATGGCTAATTGAAACAGATATCTTATTATTAGTATCACTAGTAGTAATTAGTCTAACAACAGCATTATGTTTACTAGTAGAAAGTACTCTACCAACTAATCCTTTAGAATTAATTACAATCATATCATTAACTATCCCATCACTACTACCCTTATTAATAGTAATATTATTATACCAATAACCAACATTCCTACTAATAACTGTTGCATTAATGCATTCATAATCAACTAAAGTATTAGTAATACTAAGTTCATCTTTCAAAGCCTCTAACTGTTTTTTTAATTCTAAGTTCTCACTAATTAAATAATCTACTTTATCTACATTAGAAGACAATATATCATTCTCATCCATAGTAGAATTTAACTTGCTCAGATTATCTACACTATCAAACATAAATCTAAAGGGATAACTAACAATATTTTGAATAGTAATAAAACTATCTTTGAAGAATCCTACTACTTTATTAGTTTTATTGTTTTTTAGAGTCTTAGAAAAAATAATTAATAAAATAATGGCAATTACCACTACTCCAATTACAACATATTTAAACTGCATTTTATTATATCTTTTCCTTCGCATTATATCAACCTCATTAATTATATTATCTACTAAAGCCCAGATTTAATCCTAATACTTCTTCTCCTAAATAAACTCCAATTTTATTATTATTAATATTATTAATTAAAACTTCACTATTAATAACTACAAATCTACCTATTTTATAATTATAACTATAATATTTATTATTATATGTAATTAAGATAAAATGTTCTTGTGAATTATATATACTATTTACAAATAAATTATTTATATGTACATCTTCCATTGATAAATACTTAACAAATATTAAATTATATATAATACCTAGTTCTAGAGAAGAAATCTTTGAAATGTCTAAAATACTTTGAGTAATATTTAATAACTTGCTAAAGTATTCCCCATCTCCTCTATTAAGATATTTTAATTCATTATCAATTAATATATCATTAGTTAATAAATTATTAAATAGAAAAGACATTAAAATAATAACTTGTGGAAATAATGAT
>CAZTTM010000023.1:3964-10764 GCA_964616035.1 uncultured Muribaculaceae bacterium | reverse complement strand
CTTACGGCAATATTTTCAAGTTTATTTGGATTTTTCTTTATGGCTATAGTACTTGCTAAATCACAAAAATACTTTGAAAGTTTTCAAGAAGAAATGGGTAATTTAAATGGTCAAGTTGAAGAAACTTATACTGGACATAATATTGTTAAAGTTTATAATGGAGAAGAAATGGAAATTTCTGAATTTGATAAAATAAATGGTAAAATGTTTGATTCAGCTATGAAAGCACATTTCTTTTCTGGTTTGATGTCTCCATTTATGTCTTTTATTGGAAATTTTAGTTATGTTTGTGTATGTGTTGTTGGTTCTGCTTTAGCTTTAAATGGAACTATTTCTTTTGGTATTATAATTGCTTTTATTATCTATGCAAGACTATTTACTCAACCATTATCTCAAATTGCTCAAGTTGCAACTAATTTACAAAGTGCTGGTGCTGCTAGTGAAAGAGTATTTGCATTTTTGGATGAAGAAGAAATGTCAAATGAAGATAACTTAGTTAAACATTTAGATAAAAGTAAAGTTAATGGAAATATTGAATTTAAACATGTTAAATTTGGTTATGATAAAGATAAAACAATTATTAAAGACTTTTCAATGCAAGCTAAAAGTGGTGATAAAATTGCCATTGTTGGTCCAACGGGAGCAGGAAAAACAACTTTGGTAAATTTACTTATGAAATTTTATCCAATAGATGATGGAGATATTTTAATTGACGGAGTTAGTATTAAAGATTTAACTAGAGAAAATATTCATGATTTATTTATAATGGTATTACAAGATACATGGTTATTTGAAGGTACTGTTAGAGATAATGTTAAGTTTAATAAAGAAAATGTATCTGATGAACAAATATGGCACGCATTAAGAACAGTTGGTGTTGATCATTATGTTAAAACTCTTCCTAACGGACTAGATGCAATGATAAGTGAAGGTGATGCAATTAGTGGTGGGCAAAAACAACTACTAACTATAGCTCGTGGTATGATAGAGGATGCACCATTTCTTATCTTAGATGAAGCAACAAGTAGCGTTGATACAAGAACAGAAGAATTAGTTCAGAAAGCAATGGATAAATTAACAGAAGGAAGAACTAGTTTTATAATTGCTCATAGATTATCTACTATTAAAAATGCTGATTTAATTTTAGTTATGAAAGATGGCAACATTATTGAAAAAGGTACTCATACTGAATTATTAAATAAAAATGGCTTTTATGCAGAATTATATAATTCACAATTTCAAAAATAAAGACTTTATTCCTAGCAATAGGGATAAAGTCTTTTATATATTTAGTTATTTAGATTAAGTATAGATGATTAATGCCTGCTAGTGTCAACAATTTATTTTTGCTGTGTTATTATTTACTTATATTTATATTTATGATATATTTAATGTACAAATAAAGGAGAAAAATATGGACTATAGTAATTTGAAAGTACCCATACATGTTGCTATCATATTAGATGGAAATGGCAGATGGGCAAAAGAAAGAGGCCTTACAAGAAGTATGGGGCATGATGCTGGATTTACTAATTTAAAAAAAATAAGTAAATATATATTGTCTAAAGGTATTAAAGTTTTAAGTGTTTATGCCTTTTCAACGGAAAATTTCAAAAGAAGTAAAGAAGAAGTAAATTATTTAATGAATATATTTACTAGCAAGTTTAAAAGTTGTATTAAAGATTTTAATAAAGAAAATATTAAAGTTGTTTTTTCTGGGAGAAGTAAACCACTTCCTAATAAAGTACTTAATGCTATGAAAGAACTTGAAGAATCAACTAAGAATAACACTAAAGGAATACTTAATATATGTATAAATTATGGTGGAAGATGTGAATTAGTAGATACCTGCAAAAAGATAAGTAGTATGGTGGCAAATAAAGAAATAAGTATTGATGATATAAATGAAGAATTAATATCTAAAAATCTATATAATGATTTACCTGATATTGACTTGATGATAAGAACTAGTGGGGAACTTAGATTAAGTAATTTTATGTTATGGCAAAACAGCTATGCTGAGTTCTATTTTCCTAAGACATATTTTCCTGATTTTGATGAAGAAGAATTTGATAAAGCTATTATAGAATATACAAAACGAGATAGAAGATTTGGTAATATTGATTATACTAAATGATAGATATTGTAAAAAATACTATAGTTAGTAATAAAGTTAAAAGTAAAATAAAGGTAGTATTACTATCAGATATTCATTTTAGCAAATATTTTGTAATAGACAATTTAGGATTAATAAAAGATAAAATTAGTATGTTAAAGCCTGATTATATATGTATAGCGGGTGATACTATAGATGAAATTAGTATTGTTGATGATACTAAGTTAATTAATATTTTAACTAGTTTCTTAACTGATTTAGCAAAAATAAGTAAAGTATTTATATCTTTAGGTAATCATGATATAAGAAATAATGATGATTTACTATATTTTAAAGACTTAAAAATAAATAATTTATACTTATTAAATAACTGCTACTATATTGATAAAAAAGTAGTAATTAATGGATATAATATGCCAAAAGATTATTATTATAGTAGTCATGGTATAGAGAATGCTAAAGTAATGTATCAAGATTTATTAAAGAATAAAGATAAACTATATTTTAGTAATAAATTATTTAATATTTCTTTAATACATAGTCCAATATGTCTACTAGATAAAGATATTAGTAATTATTTTAAAAATTGTGATTTAACATTATGTGGACATATGCATAATGGGTTAGTATTTAGGTGGTTAGATAAATTAATTAAGAATAATTATGGATTAGTGTCTCCCAGTAAAGGGTTGTTTCCTAATATGGCTCGAGGGTGTCGACAAGTAGGAGAACGTAATATAATTGTAAGTGGAGGTGTCACTAAATTAAGCAATAGTTCAGGAAAAATATTACGCATACTTAATAGAATGTATCCTATTAGTATCAATTATATTGAAATAGTAAAGAAGAATAATTAAATAGATTAATACAATTAGTAAAGGAGAAAGAAAAATGAGTAAAATTAAAGATGTATTTGGTTATGAAATATTAGATTCAAGAGGTAATCCAACAGTTTGTGTAGAACTTACATTGAATAATGGTATTAAAGGTGTAGCCTCAGTACCAAGTGGGGCTTCCACAGGAGTACATGAAGCACTAGAACTTCGTGATAATGACAAGAATAGATTTAATGGCAAAGGAGTATTAAAAGCAATTAATAATATTAATGGTCCAATTAGAAATTTAGTATTAGGAATGGATCCTGCTAATCAAGAAGAATTAGATATGGCTATGATAAAACTAGATGGTACTAGTGATAAAAGCAAATTAGGTGCTAATGCTGTATTAGGTGTTTCACTTGCTAATTTAAAAGCCGCTAGTCTTGATAGTGGGAAAGAACTTTATGAGTATCTAGGTAATGGTAAGACAATACCTAAGTGTATGATGAATATCTTAAACGGTGGGGCACATGCTACGAATGGTCTAGATATTCAAGAGTTTATGATAGTGCCAAGCAAAGAAAATTATGCTGATAATTTAAGAATGGGATCAGAAATATTTCATAGTTTAAAGAAACTATTAGATACAATGGGATTAAACTGTGGAGTAGGAGATGAAGGAGGATTTGCTCCAAATATAAGTAATTCAATAGAAGCCCTTGATATATTATCTAAAGCTATTGGTAATGCTAACTATGTTTTAGGTAAAGATGTATATTTAGCTATGGATGTAGCAGCTTCTGAGTTCTATGAGAATGGTGTATATAACTTTGAAGGCAGAAAAATGTCAAGCGATGAAATGATTGATTTTTATATTAGTATTATTGATAAATATAGTATTATTTCTATTGAAGATGGTTTATCAGAAGATGATTATTCTGGATGGACTGAACTAACTAAAAGATTAGGAGATAAGATTCAATTAGTAGGAGATGATTTATTTACTACTAATAAAGCATTACTACAAAAAGGTATTGACTTGAAAATGGCTAATGCTATATTACTTAAACTTAATCAAATAGGTACAGTAAGTGAAACATTAGAAACCATAAAATTAGCTAAAGATAATGGCTATAAAACGATAATATCACATCGTAGTGGTGAAACAGAAGATAGTTATATAGCAGATATAGCTGTTGGCTTAGATTTAGGACAAATTAAAACTGGTAGTGTTTCAAGAGGAGAGAGAACTTGCAAATATAATCGTTTAACAAGAATTAATATAGCTCTTAATAATCGACAAAATTAAATATAGTATAGTGCTATAATTAAGACATGAAAGTTAAATTATTTGATGAATCACATGAAAAAGACTTAGAAGAAGAAATAAATATGTTTCTTGAAACTAATGAAGTTGAAGTAGTGGACATTAAGTTTTCAACAGCTATTGGATTATTTTCAGAAGAACAGATTTATTGCTTTTCTGCCTTAGTTATGTATAAAGATTAAACTCTAAGATGTATTTTCTTAGAGTTTTTTTTAATTTTGTTTATAAATATTCTTGTTTATAAAATAAATATGTTATATAATTAATTTACTTGGCAAATAAATACTAGAAAAGAAACTTTAATTTAATTATTAAGGTGTTTTTATGTTGTTGGGAGGAGTAAAATGGAACTAAGTAAAACGGAACTAACTAAAGAAGAAAAAAGATTAGCGGATACTATTAAGGTAATTAAAGATAATATATCTTCTTTAGGTAAAGAGTTGTATCAAGATGAAGAAAAAGTATTAGAATTTAAAAAGTATATGTGGGATGCTAAAGGAGGAATGGATAACAATGAAATAAGTTCCTTGATGGCAAATAATGATATGGAAATAAATATTCTTGAAAGAAAGAATAAATATCTAATGCGATTATTTAGAGTAGAGAAAAAACCATATTTTGGCAGGATAATATTTAAAGATGATAATGAAGAAAATGATATATATATTGGGATTACCCATGTAGAAGATAAATTAAACTTTTATGTTCATGATTGGAGAAGCCCAATATGTAGTTTATTTTATGATTATGAATTGGGGAAAGCAAGTTATCAAACACCAGCAGGAACAATTAGTGGAGAGATTACTTTAAAAAGACAATATAAAATAGAAGATGGTAAATTATTAAATGTTTTTGATAATAATATTAATATTGAAGATGAAGTACTACAAGATGTTCTTGCTAATAACTCCTCTGATAAAATGAAGAATATTGTTAACACTATACAAGAAGAACAAAACAAAGTAATTAGAAACGTTAATGATAGAAACTTAATTGTTCAAGGAATAGCAGGTTCAGGAAAGACATCTGTCGCACTTCACCGTATTGCTTTCTTACTATATCGCATACCTAATTTAACTTCAAATAATGTTTTAATATTTTCTCCTAACAGTATATTCTCAGAATATATATCTAATGTATTACCAGAATTAGGAGAAGATAATACTAAGGAAACAACTTATAGTGCTTTCTTAAATACAAGTTTAAAAGAGTATAATGAAATAGAATCTTTTGCATCATTTATAGAAAGATATTATAAATATAATGTTAGTGATGTAGATCTAGTTAAATATAAACAAAGTGATGAAATAGTTAATGATATAACAAACTATGTTAATGACTTAACAAACAAGGCATTATTTAAAGATGACTTAATTACAAGAGATTTTGTTTATACTACTGATGAATTAAATGATATGCTAAAGAATAGATATTCAAGATTTCCTTTATTTTTAAGAATTACTTCAATGGCAGATAAGATTAGTGAAATAAATTATAATTCTAATATGAGTAAGAGTAAAAGTATATGTAAGATGTTATTTGATAAATTAAATATTGATAAAGATTATGCAGTTTTATATATGAACTTCTTTAAGAGTGAATATGCTAAAATAAAGAGTAATTGTAATATTAACCATAAGTTTTTAAATTACGAGGATGCTTGTTTATTAGTATATTTAAAAGGTATATTAGAAGGATTTAATTATAATACTTATATAAAACAAGTAGTTATTGATGAAGCCCAAGATTATACTAAATTACAATATATGATTATTAAGAAAATATTTAGAAATGCATCATTTACTATTTTAGGTGATATAAATCAAACTATTAATCCATATTATAAATATAATTCTTTAAAAGACTTAGATACTATTTTTGATGAATCTAAATATATAGAGTTAACTAAAACATATCGTTCTAGTGAAGAAATAGTAGAGTATGCTAATAATATATTAGGTCTTAATCATGTAAGTGCTATTAGAAGAGGAGTAAGTAATCCAGTTATTATTAAAGAGGAAAATAATTTACATGATGATATAGTAAATGATTTGAATATCTTAAAGGCAAAATCTAAGAGTGTAGCAGTTATTTGTAAGAATGATACAGAAGTAGATAAGATATATGATTTAATTAAAGATGATATAAAATGTGATGTTATTAAAAGTACATGGCAAGAATATAAAAGGAATCTTGTTATAATACCAGCATATATCGCTAAAGGATTGGAATTTGATTCGGTAATAATATATACATCAAAAGATAATAAATATAAAGAAAGTGAAAAATATTTATATTATGTAGCAGTAACGAGAGCACAACATAATTTAATAATTTATAATCAAAAGTAAAAAAGGAGTCGCACATTATGACTTCTTTTTAAACTCACTTTTAATTATAACTACGATATAGTCCTATTACCTTGCCAACAATACTAATTGCATTATCTTTAGTATTTTTTGCTTCAATATCATCTTTTAAAGTTAAACCCTCTTTATCTTTGAAGTATTCTTTTAAGTTAATTATATTATTGTATTCT
>CAZTTM010000023.1:0-3954 GCA_964616035.1 uncultured Muribaculaceae bacterium | reverse complement strand
GAAAATGTAGATTTCAAACAGAAATTAATTCAGTTAATCAATGATGTAGGTATAGTAAATAATTCTCTTGGCTCATTAATTGCTAAAGTAATATCATTATCTTTATTTAGATCAATAAGAGGTATCTTTTTAACTTCTAGCTTTTTGTCTTCATATTCATTATCAACAAGTATTTCAATAGCCCGATTTCCACTAGTACTTCTTTTTAAAAAGCCTTTCTCAACTAAATGATTGATATGAACATGAACAGTAGCAGGAGAATTTAAATCTATAGCAGAGCATATTTGTCTTACTGATGGAGGATATTTGTTTTCTGCTTGAAATCTCTTAATATAGTCTAATACGAGTTTTTGCTTTTTTGTTAATCCATCTGTTTTTGGTCGCATATAATATAACTCCTTTCGTGTATATATATTAGCATAAAAGGATTATGGTGTCAAACATTTGTTTAACATTTTTTGCTTTTTTCTTGACAAATGTTTGTTTTAATGTATAATATTAGGCTTGAGAGGGGAGATACTATGGAATATGAAAAAATAAGTAAAGCAAGAAAGTATCTTATTGATGTTTTTAATAAATATAATATTACTGAACCTATAAAGTTAGAAGTAAAAAATGATATCTTAAAACAAGTACTATTTTTAAATGTTGGTTTTTATTTATTTATACCAGACCTTGAGAATGTTTACGAGCATCTAGATTGGTCCAATATATCAATGGATAAAGTTAGAGTAGCTGGGAAAGATTTATCAAAATATCATAATATGAAGATTAATCCACAAACTATTCTTAATAGAGATTTATCCAATACTATATGTAAAGGAGTAAAGTTTGTTGGTACGTTTGATAATGCTGATATTACTAGAAGTAATTTAAATGGTAGTATTGATGCTGTTATAAATCCACAGACTATAAAAAATAAAGATTTAACTTTTGGTTCATTTAATGGAGTAAGATTTATTGATACATTTAATGGATGTATTATTATGGGTGCTAATTTTGAAGGTAGTATAAACTGTAATATTGATGTATCACAAGTTAGCCAAAAAATGTTAACTAATGCTAACTTAGATTCAGCAGTACTTTCTGGTTCGTTTTATGGTTGCAATACTCAAAACACTAAATTTATGAATGCAACATATGAAACAAAATTAATATCTGATGAAAAAGAATTTAAAACAAGCGTTCATAAAAAATTAAGAGAAAGAAATATTAAAAATTAAAGAGATTTTATATTGAAAAATAAAAAAACTGTAGGATAAATTAATCTATCTTATAGTTTTTTCCTTGATAAGTATCTCTTTTTTTCATTTCTTTATCTATGTCATTAAGTAAGCAAAATTTTTTAATAAGCCAAGTTGGGGCGACTAATTCTGCAGGATCTGGATCAGAAGTAATACGATGAATAACAATCTTTGGATTTAGTAATTCTAATTGCTTTATAACAATATCTATATATTCTTCTTTAGTTAAGATATGAAAGTTTTCTTGGTTATATAATGTTTCTAGAGGTGTATCTTTAATTATATTTAACATATGAATTTTTATTCCTTGAATATCTAATTTATTTAAATGTTCAACAGTTTTAAGCATCATTTCTTCTGTTTCATATGGTAATCCGTTAATAATATGAACAATAACATTAATATTTCTATCTCGTAGTTTTTTAACCATATTATCAAATTCTTCTAGAGTATGGCATCTATTAATTAACTTAGATGTTTTATCATGAATAGTTTGAAGTCCTAATTCAATAGATAAGTACGTTCTTTTATTTAATTCATCTAAGTATTCTAATGCTTCATCACTAATTGCATCACATCTTGTTGCAATAGATAGTCCAATAACATTGTCTAATCCTAGAATTGTTTCATATTTTTCTTTTAAAACATTCACAGGAGCATAAGTATTCGTTCTAGCTTGAAAGTATCCAATATATTTACTATTAGGCCATTTTTTAATTAATTTATCTTTTATTGTATCAAATTGTGTAATTAAGTCTTCATTAATATTACCACCAAATTCTCCTGAACCAGTTTTTGAGCAATAAATACATCCTCCATATCCTTTCACACCATCAATATTAGGGCAGGTAAATCCAGCATTTAGACTTACTTTAAATACTTTAGAATTAAACTTAGTTCTATAGAAATAATTAAGTGTATGATATCTTTTATTATCTAATGTATATTTAAACATATAATTCACCAATAAATATTTTATCATATTTAATAAAAATATGTAAAATAAAATAGAAATATATTCAAAAGAGTTTAAAGTATGCTATAATTATATAGAAATGGTAGAAAGGAAGATTTCTATGAAGTATAAAAAGTATCTTATAATATTTATTTTATTTTTTGTATGTTTTAGCGATAAAGTACTTGCCAAAAGTGGGGTAGTAGATGCTGATGTTTTGTATTTTAGGTCTAATATGGATGCTTCTAGTGGTAATAGTATTATAAGAGGATTAACTTATGGTACAAGTATAGAAATATTAAATACAAATAGTGGTTCTAATGCATATTGTAGTAATTGGTATCAGATAAAGTATAATAATACTACTGGTTATGCTTGTGGTACATATATAACACTAGTTCCTGATAGTTTGAAACTTACGGGAAGTGATAATATATATATTAGGGCTAATTATGATAATAAAGTTGATGGAGATGGCACTGTTTCTTGTTATGGTAATACTAGTAGCATAAACTTATTAAGTAGTCCAGGTGGTAATAGTAATGGCAGTAAAGTTAGTTGTGGAGATGTAATTAATATAAAAAGTGTTAGTGAAGAATCTCATGGGACATGTGGGTACTATTATGATATATTAACTGCTACAGGAGCTAGTGGATATATATGTGGTAGCTTAATAAATACTACAAAGTTATCAGAAACAGCTACTAAGTATTATCAAGAAAAAGAAAGCTTGGAAGATTATTATAAATTATTAAGAGAAAGAAATTTTCCAGATAGTTATCTTACTTATTTAGCAGAACTTCATGCTAGACATCCTAATTGGCAATTTTATGGTGAGAAGATTAATATAGATTTTGATACTGTTGTTAGTAATGAAAGTTATTATGGTCGTAGTTTATTAGAGGGTTCCGCTTATAGTAGTAATTATTTTTCAATGGATATTAATAGTTATAGTATTATTAATGATACTTTTTATCAATATGCTACTGAAAAAGGTTGGTATAATGCTTCAAGTGAGGCTATTGCTTATTATTTAGATCCACGTAATTATCTTAATGAGAAGTATATATTTGCTTTTGAATCACTTAATTTTAATGATACACATACAGCAGATACAATTGCTATGGTCTTAAGTGGGCAAAGTTTTTGGACAGAGGTATATAAAGATTTAGAAAGTAATGTTTATGATGATGTTATATCCGCTACTAAAGAGGTTGGTATTAGTTCTGTTCATGTTGCTAGTCGTATTAAACAGGAGATTAGTGGCATTGATATAACAGATCCTCGCTTAGGAGGAACATTTACTTATAATGATACTGAATATTCTAAATATTATAATTTTTTTAATATAAAAGTATATGGTGAGAATAAGATATTAAATGGTATGGTATATGCTATGGAGAACGGATGGAATACTCCTTATAATGGTATATTAGGTGGTGCTAAGTTTATTTATAATGGTTATATTAGTGTTAACCAAGATACTGTTTATTATCAGAAATTTGATGTATCTACTACTGATGGTAATTATACACATCAATATATGCAGAATCTAGCAGCACCTATGCAAGAAACTAGTACTACTTATAATACTTATATAAAGAATATGAAAGACTATTTAGATACTAGTATTAATTTTGTAATTCCTGTATATAATAATATGACTACTTATGCTGTTAGATCTCCTAAAGTAGGCAACCCTAATAATTATTTAAGTAGTATTACTATTGATGATAAAGTAATAGATGAATTCGA
>CAZTTM010000022.1:0-11477 GCA_964616035.1 uncultured Muribaculaceae bacterium | reverse complement strand
AAAAATTATTATATATCTTAACAAATGAAGATAAAAAATTCTCATCACTAATAATTTGCTTAATGGTAATCATTTTAATATAATCCCTATCTAAATCATTTATAGCCTGATTACCCCAACAATATAATAAATTTACATTAATCTTTTTTCTCATATCATCCCCCACATAACATAAAAAGAGCATGGCAAGGAGTCTAAAAGACGGTACCATCCTCTTATTTAACTTAATTTACATAACGGAATTACCCGATAACTTTTTCAAGTCCTACTCCTAGGTAGTAATTATTAACTAAACTAATTTACTCTCACCAAACATAAACTCTCTTTACAGTCTCATTAATAATCATGTCCTCATCAACGTATTTACAAATAAAATTATAAACCAAACACTTATAAAAATCAATATAGATATTAATAATTAATGGAAATAATCTTTAATATTTTTACAACCACGAAATCTTCTATTTAAAACAAGTGGATCAACACCATAAGAAAATAAATCAGCTACTGATAATACATTATAAGCAGAATACATTCCATTCTTTTTTAAAGCATCATTAAACATCTTAGTAAAAGCGCAATATAAAGCACAAGTGTTTTCTTCTAATATACTATCAAAGTCCATTCTCTTTTCTTTATGATACTTATCAAAATCAACTAAAACAATATTATCATTTGTTAATATCATATTTCTATTATGTAAATCAACAACTAATACTAAATCTCTAGCCAATACTTCCATAGCATCATATAAAACACTAAAATTATCAATTAAATAATCTACTGGCATAGCTAAAATATTATCTATAGCTTTTTTATAATACTTCATCGTATAAGCAGTAATATCTCCATCTTTATTATAGAATAAATCATACAACTTACAAAAATGTGAATGATTAAAATCTCTAAAATAACTAAATATCTCCTCACTAATAACCTTTGAACTATCATCAAAAATAGATAATGGATTCGCAGCAACATCTTTTAATTCTTTTAAACAAATATTATCATCACCAAAAACTCCATATATATTGCCATAACAACCTGTATCATCAATTTTAGATGTTTTAGTAATATTAACTTCCATACCATTCTTATTATAATATTTCATAATATCCCCCCATATCGGTAAGGTATTATAACATAAACAAACGTATGTGTCAACAGGAAAAGAAAAAGACTCCAAAGAGCCTTATACTAATTCTAAGATAACTAATAAAGCGTTATCTCCTTTTCTTTCTTTCATTTTAACAATTCTAGTATATCCACCATTTCTATCTTTATAACGTGGAGCTATATCGTTAAATACTTTATTTACACAAGTTTCATCATTATGTAAAAATGCAAGTGCAAGTCTTCTAGAAACAAGACTACCATTTTTACCATATGTAACCATCTTATCAAAACATTTTCTAACTTCTTTTGCTCTAGTTTCAGTAGTAACAATTCTTTCGTTTTCAATAAGTTGTTTTGTTAAAGTAGCTAACATACTTCTTCTATGTTTATTATCTCTTCCAAGTTTTCTATAAGCCACAATAATTCCTCCTAACTAATCTTCAGATTTAAAAGATAATCCCATATCTTTTACTTTATCTATTACTTCTTTTAATGACTTCTTCCCTAAATTACGAATCTTCATCATATCGTTTTCAGTTTTATCAACCAAATCACGTAATGTTAAAATTCCAGCTCTCTTAAGACAGTTATATGCTCTAACAGAAAAATCTAAATCATCAATTGATACATCTAGCATCTTTTGCGTAGGATCATCTGTTTTACAAGTCATAAGTCCAGTCTCATCAGCAATTTCATTCAAATCAGTTAAAACATTAAAATGCTCAATTAATATTCTACTAGCAAGTGCTATTGACTCTTCAGGTGTAATAGAACCATTAGTCCATACTTCAAGAACTAATTTATCATAATGATCATTTTGACCAACTCTCGCAGGTTCAACTTCATAATTAATTCTCTCAATAGGAGCATATAAACTATCAATAGCAATAACATTAAGCATATTCTTTTCAAATAATTTTTTATTTTCTTCAGCTCTTGTATATCCTCTACCAGTACCAATAGTCATTTCCATATTAAGACTACCACCTTCAGCAATATTAGCAATAACTTGATCAGGATTTAAAATCTCAATATCAGCATCTGCTTCAATATCACCAGCAGTTACAACCTTAGGACCAGTAGCAGAAATTCTTAGTATTTTACTATAATCATCACTATGATTCTTTATAACAATACTCTTTAAGTTTAATACAATAGCCGTCACATCTTCAATAATTCCATCTAACTTTTGAAACTCGTGAGCAACACCATCAATTTTAACACTTGTAATTGCATCACCAGGTAAACTAGATAACATAACTCTTCTAAGAGCATTACCCAAAGTAGTACCAAATCCTTTTTCTAAAGGACCAATTTCAAATTTACCATAAAAATTATCTTTAATATATTCTTTAACTTTATAATCTGGTTTTTCAAATTTTAACATAAGTATACTCCCTTTCTTTATCCACGACGTCTTTTTGGTGGACGACAACCATTATGTGGAATTGGTGTTACATCTGTTATGCTAGTTACTTCTAATCCAACTGTTGATAAGGCACGAACAGCAGCATCCCTTCCTTGACCTAATCCTTTAACGAATGCTTTTACCTTTTTCATTCCCATATCAACTGCCTTCTTACCAGCTGCCTCAGCAGCCATAGAAGCAGCAAATGGAGTTGACTTCTTACTTCCCTTAATACCTTGAGTTCCAGCAGAAGCCCAACTAATTACATTACCAACTTCATCAGTGATAGTTACAACTGTATTATTAAATGTAGAATGAACATGAACTTCTCCATTAGGAACATTCTTTTTAACTTTACGTTTTCTTGCATTATATGTCTTAGCCATATATATCTATTCCTCCTTATCTACGCTTTCTTCTTATTAGCTACAACTTTACCCTTACCTTTACGAGTTCTAGCATTTCTATTAGTTCTTTGACCTCTAACAGGTAAATTCTTTTTATGTCTTGTACCTTGATATGAATTAATTTCCATCTTAGTCTTAATATTCATATTGACTTCTCTTCTTAAGTCACCTTCAACTGTATATTTATCTACTTCTTTTCTAATTCTAGCTAATTCATCATCTGTTAAATCCTTAGCTTTCTTATCTAAATCAACATTAGCAGCTGTTAATATAGTTTTAGATAATCTTCTTCCAATACCATAAATATAAGTTAGTGATATTTCAATTCTTTTTTCATTTGGTATATCAATACCTTTAATACGTGCCATTACTATTCCCTCCTATTAACCTTGTTTTTGTTTGTGTTTTGGATTTTCACAAATTACCATAACTTTACCTTTACGTTTGATTACTTTACATTTTTCACACATAGGTTTAACTGAAGCTCTAACTTTCATTTTATTTCCTCCTATTTCCTATTTTTTATTATAAGTAATACGCCCATGTTTTAAATCATAAGGTGATAATTCTACGACAACTGTATCACCTGGTAGAATACGTATATTATTTACGCGCATTTTACCAGAAACATGAGCTTCTACAATGTGTCCGCCTTCTAATTCAACTTTAAATATTCCACCCTTCAAAAGTTCTACAACTTTCCCTTGAGTTTCAATAATATCGTTCTTACCCAAAATTATCATCTCCTGTCAAAATTTCATAACCATCTTTTTTAACCAAGACAGTATGTTCAAAATGTGCTGAAGGTTTATCATCTTGTGTAATAATTGTCCAATCATCATCAAGTAAATAAACATCAGCAGTACCTAAATTTAACATTGGTTCAATAGCAATTACCATACCTTCTTTAAGTAAAGGACCAGTACCTTTCTTTCCATAATTTGGAACATCAGGATCTTCATGTAATTCACTACCAATACCATGACCTGTTAGTTCTTTAACAACACCAAGATTATATTTCTTAGCATAATTTTCAATAGCATTAGAGATATCACCAATTCTAGCACCCTCTCTAACTTGCTTTATACCTTCATATAAAGACTCTTCAGTATGTTTAAGTAAATCCTTCTTTTCATCGCTAATATCTCCTACCGCATAACTCCAAGCAGAATCACCATGATACCCTTTATAACAAGCACATATATCTAATGTCACAATATCACCATTTCTAAGTTTTCTCTTAGAAGGAATACCATGAACAACTTCCTCATTAACTGAAATACATATACTAGCAGGATACCCCTCATAACCTAAACAAGAAGGATAAGCATCTTTACTTATTATAAAATCATGTGCTAACTTATCTAATTCTTTAGTAGTAATACCAGGTTTAATAAATGGTTTTAAATACTGATGAGTTTGGTAAACAATATTACCAGCAATTCTCATTAAAGAAATCTCATAATCACTCTTAATACTAATCATTACTAATTATCTCCTTAATTTCTTCAAAAATATCTATTGCACTTTTACCTTCTTCTACTAATACATATCTAAGAACACCTTTATTTTTATAATAATCTATAAGTTCCTTTGTTGTATTAATATAAACATCAAATCTTTTTTCAAAAGACTCTTTGTTATCATCACCTCTTACAGACAACTCACTGCCACAACGATCACATATATTATCAACTTTTGGTCTTAAACTAGGAACATCTAAATTATATGAACTACCACAACTAGAACACATAAGTCTACTTAATGCTCTCTTAGTAGCAAGTTCTTTAGAAATATCCAAAAATATTACTAAACCTAAATCTTTATCAAGTTCCTTTAAAAGTTTTTCATAATAAACAGCCTGTTCCATACTTCTAGGATAACCATCTAGTATATAACCATTATTACAATCATCTTTCATAAGTCTATCTTTTAAAATTTTAAATGTAATATTGTTATCAACAAGTTGTCCACTTGCAAAAACTTCTTTTAATTTAACACCAATTTCACTATCACCATCTGCAACATCACGAAGAAGTGAACCAACAGATATATGAGGAATATTATACTCATCACTAATCAATTTAGATTGTGTCCCCTTTCCAGCTGATGGAGGAGAAATAAATATAATATTCTTCATTAATATCTACCACCTTTACTGTAGCTTCTATTTACCAAACTACTTTCAAGTTGTTTCCAAGTTTCTAATGCTACACCAACAACAATTAGAATACTAGTACCACCTATACTAACATTACTTGGTAATGAAGTAGGAATAAAACTACCAAATACAATTGGAAGCCCTGCTATTAAGACAATAAATAAAGCTCCAACTAAAGTAATTCTACTTAATACTGTACTAATATAATCTTTTGTTTCCTTACCAGGCCTAACTCCAGGAATATATCCACCTTGTCTATTCAAGTTCTTAGATAATTCATCAGGATTAACCGTTAAGAATGTATAGAAGAAACTAAATAACATTATAATAATTACATATACACAAAATCCAACTGGAGTAGTATAGTTTACATACTTAGTAACAAACTCAACAAATGCACTATTTTCGTCCATAAGTCCAGCTATAAACGTTGGAATAGTAAATATAACTGAAGCAAATATAACAGGCATAACACTAGCAGAATTTAACTTAAATGGAATATAATTCTGTTTAGCACCATATGCACTACTTGTTTGATTAGCATATTGAATTGGAATTCTTCTTTCTGACTTTTCAATAAAGACAATGCCAATAATAATCAAAATATAAGCAATAACAAATAATGCAAATGAAGCAATACCATAAGCCATAGAAGTAGTATTCTCAAGAACGAGAGCCTCAAATGTACTACTAAACATACTTGGTATTGTAGAAATAATACCTGCCATTATTAATAGTGATACACCATTGCCAATACCTTTTTGGGTAATTTGGTCTGCAAGCCATAATAAGAATGCCGTACCGCCAGTTAATATAGTTGCAATTTTAATATATGTAAATGCTGTAACATTACTTCCTTTAACAAAAGCAAATGCCATTGCAAATCCTTGCAAAAAAGCAATAACCAAACCTAAATATCTATTAATTTGATTAATCTTTTGCCTTCCAGCTGCACCAGATTCCTTTAATTCAGTAAAGTATGGAACTATATCCATTTGTAGAATACTAGTTATAATAGATGCTGAAATATAAGGCATAACACCCAAAGCAAATATAGAGAATTGCTTTAAAGCACCACCTGCAATAGCATCATATAAATCCCATATCCCTAAATCAGATATAGCACCTTCCGTACCAGGAACTGGTATTGTTGTCCCAACAACAAATACAAATAATGCCATAAGAGTAAAACCCACTCTTTTTCTAATATCTTTGTTTTTAGGACTAAATAACAGCTTTAGTGTCTTAAACATTTAGATCACCTCAGCTTTTCCACCATTTTTTTCTATCTTAGCTTTAGCAGTTTCAGAAAAAGCATTTGCCTTAACAACTAATTTCTTAGTTAATTCTCCACTACCTAAAACTTTAACACCATCTAATTCTTTTTTTACAAGTCCAGTATCTAATAATAATTCTACTGTAACCTCTGTACCATCTTCAAAACCTTCTAAATCGCTTACATTAATTATAGCATAGTTAGTTCTGAAGTTATAATTGTTGAAACCTCTTTTTGATAATCTTCTAAATAATGGAAGTTGACCACCTTCAAAACCTAGTCTAACTCCACCACCAGTTCTAGCATTTTGACCTTTATGACCTTTACCACTAGTCTTACCAAGACCACTACCAGCACCACGGCCTACTCTTTTTCTAGTTTGAACAGAACCATCATTAGGTTGTAATTCATGTAATTTCATTATCCTCTAATCTCCTCTACTGTTTTACCTCTAAGAGTAGCAATATGTTCTGGTGATTTTTGATTCTTTAAAGCATTTAAAGTTGCTCTAGCCATATTAATCTTAGTACTAGAACCAAGACTCTTAGATAAAACATCTTTAACTCCTGCTAGTTCAAGTACATCTCTAACTGGTCCACCAGCTTTAACACCAGTACCTTCTTTAGCAGGCTTTAACATAACTCTTACTGCTCCCTCTTTCTCAATTATTTCATGAGATATAGTACGATTATCAATTAATTCAACATTTATTAAATTTTTAGAAGCTGCTTGTGTAGCTTTCTTAACAGCATCTGGCATTTCTTTAGCTTTACCAATACCAATGCCAACTTTTCCTTTTCTATTTCCTACTACTACTGTAGCTGAGAAACGAAATTGACGTCCACCTGAAACAACTTTAGTTACACGATTAATAGCTATAACTTTATCTTCAAGATCACTTTTTGGTTTTTCAACTCTTTTAGGTCTCTTTTTGTTATCTTTATTATGTCTATCAAACTTTTTTCCTTCAGGTTGTTTATTAACTTCTTTAGTCTTTTCGTCCATTAGTTATCCTCCTTATTAGAATTCTAATCCATTTTGACGTGCAGCATCAGCTAAAGCTTGAACACGTCCATGATATAGGTATCCACCTCTATCAAATACAACACTAGTAATCTTAGCATCTTTAGCTCTTTTAGCAATTACCTCACCGATTTTTGCAGCGGCCTCTTTATTTCCACCATTAGAAATCTTTAAATCTTTTTCTAAAGTAGAAGCACTAACTAAAGTAATACCATTAACATCATCGATAATTTGTGCTGTAATATTAGCGTTTGATCTAAAAACACAAAGTCTTGGTTTTTCAGGAGTACCTGATAATTTTTCCCTAATTCTTTCATGTCTTTGAACACGCATTTCATTTCTTGAAACTTTCTTAATCATAAGACCTTCTCCTTTACTTATTATTTAGATGCTTTCTTTCCTTCTTTACGTCTAACAACTTCGCCTTTATAACGAACACCTTTTCCTTTATAAGGTTCAGGTTGTCTAATACTACGAATTTCAGCAGCAAATTGACCAACTGCACATTTATCAACACCAGATACTTCTATCTCAGTATTAGATATAGCTTTAACAGTTAATCCTACAGGAATCTCTGTCTTAACAGGATGAGAATAACCAGCATTAGTAGTCAAAACATTACCACTAACAGCAAATTTATAACCAACACCAATAATCTCTAATCCTTTTGTATAACCCTCACTAACACCTTTAATCATATTATTTAAATTAGCATTAGTAGTACCATGCATTTGGTTTGCTATTTTACTATCTTTTAATTTTAATACTGTAAGAGTATTTCCCTCAACTTTAACATCAACTTCATTACTAAGTGTTAAACAAAGTTCACCCTTAGGACCTTTTACAGTAACATTCTTACCATTAACATCAACACTAACATTTGCTGGAATAGTTAAAACTCTATTACCTATACGACTCATTATTTCACCTACTACCAAACATAAGCAATAACTTCTCCACCAACGTTATTTTTACGAGCTTCTTTATCAGTCATAACGCCTTTTGGAGTAGAAATAATAGCAATACCTAAACCATTAAGTACTTTAGGTAATTTTTCAGCATTTGCATATACCCTAAGTCCTGGTTTAGAAATTCTCTTAAGACCAGTTATTACTCTTTCTTTATTTTGACCATATTTCAATGTTAATGTTAATATATTATCTTTTACACTAAATTCTTCAATAAAACCTTCATCTTTTAAAATAGTTGCAATTTCAACTTTCATTTTAGAAACAGGCATTTCAACAATTTTATCACGATTTTGATTCTTATTACGAATTCTTGTAAGCATATCTGCGATTGGATCTGTCATATAAATCCCTCCTTCTTTATTTATTAAGTATAAAATACTATATAATCTATCAAATTAATAAATTCTACCAACTTGATTTTTTAACGCCAGGTATTTGTCCCTTATAAGCTAATTCTCTAAAGCAAATACGACAAACACCAAATTTTCTAAGTACACCATGAGGTCTACCACATATTTGACATCTTGTATATTCTCTAACCTTATATTTAGGTTTTCTTTGTGATTTTACAATCATTGATTTCTTTGCCATAGTTTCCCTCCTTATTTCCTAAAAGGAACTCCAAGTTCTTTTAATAAATCATAAGCTTCTTCATTAGTTTTAGCAGTAGTAACAATTACAATATCCATACCACGAACTTTTTCAACTTCATCAAAATTAATTTCAGGGAAAATGATTTGTTCTTTAATACCTATAGTATAATTTCCTCTACCATCAAAACTCTTAGGAGATAAACCTCTAAAATCTCTAACACGAGGTAAACTAATAGAGATTAATTTATCTAAGAATTCATACATTCTTTCTCCTCTTAAAGTAACCTTACAACCAATCTTATGTCCTTCTCTTACTTTAAATGAAGCAATAGACTTTTTTGCTTTAGTTACTTCTGGTTTAAGACCTGTAATCTTTTCAAGATCACTTACTGCATATTCTAACATTTTAGAATTACTAACAGCATCTCCTACACCCATATTTACTACAATTTTATCAATTTTTGGAACTAACATAATAGTTTTATAATTATGTTTTTCAATTAAACTTGGAACGACTTCATTTCTATATTTTTCTTCTAGGCGGTTCATTAATAATCCACCCTCCTTCCGAATTAGTCAATCTTTTCATTTGATTTTTTTGATATTCTAATCTTTTTACCATCATTATTGAACTCAAATTTTATTCTAGATGGCTTTTTTGTTTTAGGATCAATTAACATAACATTAGATATATGAACTGGTGCTTCTACTTCTTTAATTTCACCATTTCCGCCATTGTACTTAGGCTTTAAATGTTTCTTTCTAACATTAACACCTTCAACAACGACTTTATCACCTAATACTGAGATAATTTTTCCTTCTTTGCCTTTATTAGCACCAGCAATTACCATTACTTTATCACCAGTTTTTAGTTTCATACGTATATCCTCCTTACAGGGTTATAGCACTTCTTTAGCCAAACTTACAATCTTTGTAAAGTCTTTATCTCTAAGTTCACGTGCTACCGGACCCAAAACACGAGTACCGACAGGACTCTTATCATCTTTAATAATAACGCATGCATTATCATCAAATTTAATATAACTTCCGTCTTCTCTTCTAACTCCAAACTTACTCCTAACAATTACGGCCTTAACAACCTTCCCTTTTTTCATATTACCATTAGGAGTAGCTTTCTTAACTGTACCAACAACGATATCACCAATGTTGCCAGTTTTAACTTTGCTTCCACCAAGAACTCTAATTACTAATAATTCACGAGCTCCACAATTATCCGCTACTTTTAAGCGAGTTTCTTGTTGTATCATTTATTTTTCCTCCTTCCAACTAAAGGATTACAGCCTTTTCAATAACTTCGGCTAGTGCATATCTTTTAGTTTTAGATAATGGTCTAGTTGCAACTAGACGAACTTTATCACCAATCTTAGCAATATTTTCTTCGTCATGAGCAGCATATTTCTTAGAGTATTTTACTCTCTTACCATATAATGGGTCTTTCTTTTGTGTTTCAACTTTAACTATTATTGTTTTATCAGCTTTATCACTTACAACAATACCCACTAACTCACGTTTCTTATTTTCTTCCATAAGAGCCATTCTCCTCCTCTTAATCTTCCATTTCTCTTTCTTTGAGAATAGTTTTAAATCTAGCTACAGTTTTTCTTAACTCTCTAATTCTTAATGGATTTTCTAATGTACCAGTTGCTTGCTTCATTCTTAAATTAAATAGTTCTTCCTTACTTTCAGCTATTTTCTTATTAATTTCATCAGTGGATAACTTTCTAATTTCATTAGTTTTCATTATTTTCACCACTTTCTTTCTTAACGAATTTTGTCTTAATTGGTAATTTATGAGATGCAAGTCTTAAAGCTTCTCTAGCTGTTTCTTCATCAATATCTCCAATTTCGAACATAATTTTACCTTCTTTAACAACAGCAACCCAAACTTCTGGATTACCTTTACCTTTACCTTGTCTTGTTTCCAAAGGTTTCTTAGTTAGTGATAAATTAGGGAATATATTAATCCATACTCTACCACCACGTTTCATATATCTAGTCATTGCAATACGAGCAGCCTCAATTTGTTGAGCAGTAACCCATGCACCTTCTTTAGCCATTAAGCCATACTCACCAAAATGAAGTTTAGTATTACCTTTTGCTTTTCCATCATATCTTACACGGAAAGTTTTTCTATGTTTAGTTCTTTTTGGCATCAACATGAGAATTACCTCCCTTTTCTAAAATTTCGCCTTTGTAAATCCATACTTTAACGCCAATCTTACCATAAGTAGTATCAGCTTCACTAGTAGCATAATCAATATCTGCTCTTAAAGTATGTAATGGAATAGTACCTTCAGAATATCCTTCACCACGTGCTATATCAGCACCACCTAAACGTCCAGATACTAAAGTTTTAATTCCTTTAGCGCCAGCTTTCATTGTATTTCTAATTGCTTTCTTTTGAGCAACTCTAAATGATACACGATTTTCTATGTTATGGGCAATATTATCAGCGACAAGTTGAGCAACCATATCAGGGTTCTTAACTTCAACAACTGAAA
>CAZTTM010000021.1:0-11530 GCA_964616035.1 uncultured Muribaculaceae bacterium | reverse complement strand
TATGAGCTTCTTCAAGCAGTTTCTTATCTGGATTCTCTATTGTAAAATACATAATGAAATTGACAAAAGTAAGGGCAATTGAAATAATCGTAATATATGGATTAATGGTAAAAATAAACATTAAAACAAAAGAAAAAATAATAGTTATAAACAATGGTATATTCTTTTTTGTAATATTTCTAAAATTAATCACTGATATTAATAACGATAGTGCTATATAAATACTACAAGTTATATAAGTTGGTAATAAGAATGAACCACTAACACTTATTATAGGATTGTTTTCAATTAAATAAGCATTTAAAATAAATATCAAAGCAGACATAATAAAATCAAATATTAAAGATAATTTATAAATAAACTTAAAAATCTTCTTATTATTATTTATATCAGTAGTGACTAAAAATATATATATAAATAAACAATTAGTATATAAAATAAGTATACAAGCATCAAATCTGTTCAAAGTACATACTAAAGTTTTAGTAAATAAAGATATTTCATTGAGAGTATTTCCTATCACAAGTAATTTCTCTATTATTACCAAAATGCTATCAAATAAAATACATATAATCATAGAAGAAAACATATTATTTTCATATAGTTTAATTCTCTTTTTACTAAAATAAGCTATAACTAATAATAAAGAAAACAAAAATGCACATATTGGCATACATAATTCTAATATCATACTTCACCCTCAATTCTTTTTAAAATTATATCACATTAAAAAATGAAAATAAACAGATCAATCTATTTATTTTTTGTAAGTGCAAGTACTTTTGCATTTTTATTAGTAATTTCAATATTATCTAAAACAGAAAATATATTATTTTCATATTCATTTAATGGATTTATATATTCTTCTGCATTTTCTTCTTCTTCATTATACATACCGTTTGTTGTACTAATTAATTTTTTTATATATTCTTCCCAATAATTTTTAACAAAATCATCATGATACGCATTTTTATATAAATCCCATTTTAATGTTGCCATTTTATCTCTAAGAATGTTTACCATAAATATTTTTTTTTGTCTTTCAATAAGTTTTAATATTATTTCTATTCTATTCATAATACTAAAATCAATACTATTTTTATCAAGAGTATCTTTATAACTATTAACTTCTTTTCTTAACTTAAATGCCATCATAGAAATACTATCAATTAAAGAAATATCTAAGTTATATTTTGCTCGATCAAGTATTGATATTAATTCATTTTTAATATACTTTTCCATACTTCCATTATATATCAATAAATCTATACATTTATTAATTAATTTTATATCATTATCTAAAATACTTTGCATATTCTCATCATTAATATAAGTTATGTCAAATGCTTCTCCTTGTCTTGAATATGCTGTTTTATCATCAAGATATGTGGCAATAGGCACAACTTTAGCGCCAGTCTTTTCTGCAACATCATATATACCAAGATGTAATTCTAATACAATTAATGATTCTTTTTTATTCCATGTACCTTCAGGAAACATAACTATATTAGTGCCATTCTTTATAACTTGTTCCATTTTATAAATAGAATTTTTCCTACTTTCTTTATTACACCTATCAACCAAAACAACACCATTTGTCCATAAACCAAAGCCATGAAATGTATTAAAAAAATCAGACATATTACCATACAATAAATAAGCATGCCTATTTGCAGTTTTCATAGTAAAAATAATATCATCATGAAACCCATGAGTACCAGCATATATAACATTTTCATTTTTAGATACATTATTCTTATTAATTATAATAAGTTTCCCACTAGTAAATAACATCATAATATTTCTAAATAATGGATTAATTGCTTTTCTAATCATTACACCATTTTTATTAATGCATCTACTAATATCATCACTAAGTAAATATTTTAATGCTTTATTCTCCATATAATTATCCCCTCAAATAAATTATCTATATAATACTCTATTCTTAATTATTAGTCAAACAAAATAAAGCACAAATAGTTGCTTTCAATATTAGTTTTTATTATTTATAGATAATTGATAGACTTTATTATGAATATCAGTTGGACTATCCATTTTACTATTAGTACTACATTCTACAATATCAAATGATAAATAGTTTGCAACGAATAAAGCATTATCATATACTTTCTTTAAAAATGTTATATCTCTTTCGTGAATATCATTTTGAATACCATCATTATTTTCTCTTGCATTACGTATATTTTGAACAAATTCAAATGGTGCTGTTAAGAATATAACTTTATCTGGTTTCTTAATTCCTAATTTATTATATTCAAAGTCTATTACATAATCAATAAAAGATTTTCTTTCTTCAATATCCTCTATTAATGATGATTGATATATTAAACTTGATGTTGTATATCTATCTAATAAAATAACTTTTCCTGCATTATATAAAGGTTCTAACTCAGTTTTCCATGTTATAGCACGATCTATAGCATATAAACTATTTATAAAATATGGAGATAATTCTGAAACATTACCGTATTCTCCTTGCAAATACTTTTCTACTGGTACACCTTGATAAGTATGATATGATGGAAAATGATGATTCACTACTTCATATCCATCTTTTATTAAGTGTTCTTTTAATAACTTTAATTGTGTTGATTTACCTATTCCATCACAAGAACCTTCTATTACAATAATTTTTCCTTTATTCATAGTGCCTCCTACTGATATTTATATATATTAATATACTTATCACCATATCGCTTATTTTTTATTAGTTCATAATTATTATTTTTGTTATTAATATTAGTGGAATACTCACATATTACTAAAGCATTTTTATTTAATAATTGATATTCATCTAAGATATTTAAAATACTATCAATAACTAAGTTTTTATATGGTGGATCTAAGAATACTAAATCAAGCTTTATATTCCTATCTTGATAATATTTTAAAGCCTGATTATAATCCATATTAGTTAGATAACATTTATCTTCTAATTTAAACTTATTAATAGTTTCTTTTAATTTATTTATAACTATTTTATTAAAATCATTAAAATAACAATATTTACTACCATTACTAATAGCTTCTATACCTAGTGAACCACTACCGCAAAATAAATCCAAACTAATACTATTAGGTATTTTATTATTAATCATTGCAAAAACACTTTCTTTAACTCGATCCATTGTGGGTCTTGTGCCTTCCATATTATAAGTATTAATATTTCTTCCTTTTAAACTACCACTGATAATACGCATAATACCTCCTATATACAAACTTTAGTACTTGTATATTTTTTATATTGATTACTTATTTTTAAGATATAATTACTTAGTTTATTATAATTATCTAAATATTTTTTATATTCTTCTATTTTAAATAATTTACTTTTAATACTTATTAATTTAGTTAAATCTTCTTCTTGATTAAACTTTTCTACTAAGGTAATTACTTCTTGATTAGTTAATAACTTTTTTTTACTATCTAATAATTCTTTAACTAAACTTGAATTATCTAGAGTATCAATAAAGTTATATGTTTTAACTATTATATCATTCATCTATAACATCTCCTATTATAAAGAAAAAACAAATAAATTACATATATTTATTCATTTGTTTCATCATTTGATTTACTTGTTTTTGGGTAGGTGTTCTTCCCATTGAACTCATCATTGTTTTAATCATTTGTTCATTAATAGGAGGATTCTTCTTTAAATATTTTTTCATATAGTTTCTTGCTAAAAAGAATCCAATAACTACTCCAACAACAAGGCCAAATACTAAATATAATATATCTCTTAACATACCTTATCCCTCCTTAGTTAATTATACTAGATTACTACTTTATTGTCTATATTACTTGTTATTTTATTTAACCAAAAATAATCTTTATTATCAAAATCACAAGCAAAAATATTATTGGCATAGCCATTTATTATATTAAATAAGTAAGAGTAATTACCACTAATCTTTAATTTTAAATTACAATTACTTACTATTAATTTACTTACTACTATTCTATTTTCTACTATATAATGAATATTACCTTGATTATAGTAATTATAACTATTTATATTTTTTAAATAAGTATTTATAGAACTTTTATTAAAAGGAATAGCTATTTGTTCAAAATAACGATAAGTAATATTCATATTAAAGTCTTTTGTATAATACATTTCTTCTAATACTTGATACATTTTATATGGTTTATTTTTATATACATTAGCAAAATATTTATTAATTCTAAACAGATAAAATACTCTCATTTAATCACCTATTTTAATTATATGGTGATAATACGTTATTTTTTGTCGAATTATAATCTATTTTTTATTTTTATAACAATATTTGGAATATCAAGTTCAAAATCTTCTAATAAATCTTTAGAACTTCCACTTTTACCGAAGTGATTTATTCTAATAATATCTTCTTCATCACTAACAATACGATACCAATTTGGATCATTAGAAAACTCTATAACTACTTTTTTATAATTCTTAGGTAATACTTGATTACGATATGCTAAATCTTGTTTAAAGAATAAATCAATATTTGGCATAGAAACAATTCTAGCTTCAATAAAGCTTTTTAATAATTCTTGTTTTAATTGCATAGCAAGTGTCACTTCAGAACCACTGGCAACGATTATTAAGTCTAATCTATTTTTTACTTCACTAATAACATAACCGCCAAATGATACTTCTTCTATTGATGTAAACTTAAAGGTTTCTGTTGGATTCTTAGCAACTATTAGAACACTTGGATTATTACTTTTTAAAACTAAATTCCAAGTTCCTATTAATTCTTTATAATCACATGGTCTAAATACTTGTAAGTTAGGTATTGTTCTTAACATTCCAAGTTGTTCAATGGGTTGATGAGTAGCACCATCACTACCAATTGTAAAACTATCATGAGTAAATATATAAATTATTGGTAAATTCATTAAAGCACTATTTCTAATTGATGGTTTCATAAAATCAGAGAATGTTAAGAAAGTACTACCAAAAGGATGAAACCCAGTTAGAGCAAAGCCATTTAATATTGCTCCCATAGCATTTTCTCGTACACCAAAATTAATATTTCTTCCAGCATAGTTATCTTTAGTATAATTACCTTTTCCTTTTAGATAAGTCTTAGTAGAACCTACTGTATCAGCACCACCACCAATAAAAGTTGGAATAAATGTAGAAATAACATTCATAATTTGAAAGTTTATATCACGCATCCCACTATCTAATAAAATTTTATCTTGATCTATTACTTTATCTAGTTGAAGCATTATTGGTTCATTTTCAAGATAACTATTTAAATTATCAACTTCTTCATCCGTAGCATTTCTAACATAGTTCTCATAATCTTGATACCATTCATTATAAACATTATCATTTCTTGTCTTAATATATTGCTTTAAAGCATTAATATTTTCTTCATTAGGAGTAAATTCTCCTACAAAACTTAATTTCTCTCTTATTGATGCTAAATCATCTTTATCTAATTTACCATGAATAGTATTTTCTCCTTCATATAGAGAATATTTACCAATTGTTGTATTAACAATAATTAAAGATGGTTTATTACTCTTTTTAGCAGTATATATAGCTTTATTTATCTCTTTAATAGACTCTCCATTCTTAACTATTAGAACTAAGAATCCTAAAGCCGTATACATATCAGCAATCTTTTCATTATAATCTTTATCTAATTTACTATCAAGAGTTGTATTATTAGCGTCATATAATAGAATAAGGTTAGATAAATTATATTGACCCGCTAGAGATACTGCTTCATAAGATATACCTTCCATTAAATCCCCATCACTACATAGGCAGTAGATGTTATAATCAAATAATATTTCTTTTTTCTTATTAAACACAGCTTCTAAATGCTTTTCAGCCATAGCAAGACCTACTGCTGTTGCGACTCCTTCCCCTAAAGCACCAGTAGTTGCTTCTATACGCTTATTAATATTTAATTCAGGATGCCCCGGTGTTATTGAATTAAGAGTACGATATTGTTTTAAATCATCTATTGTATAATCATTGGTTGTACAATACAATGTTGCATATAATAAGGCAGAACCATGTCCAGCACTTAAAATAAATCTATCACGATTACACCATGCTGGATTATCAAAATCATAAACTAAATGTTCCTTAAATAAAGCATACATGATATTTGCCGCTCCTAAGCATATTCCCGGATGACCACTACCTGCATTATTTATCATATCTAAAGATAATAGCCTTATATCATTAACCATCTTCTTATCATCTAAACGACTCATTGTATCAACTCACTTTCATCTATAGTAATTTTACCAAATATATAAAAAAAAATCTAGTAATATACTATCATTTGACAGTACATTACTTAGATTTTAATATTTTTTTAAAATCCTTCCATGTCCTTCTTTTTTAACAGGAGCAAAAGAATCAATACTTTCTACATATCCATTTAAATAATCATAATAAGAATTATTTGCTTTTTTATCTAAAATCTCATAATATTTTGATGATAAAATACCATTTCCAAAAGGTTGCATTATTTTATAACCAAGACTTTGATACATTGCTCTTTTTTCTGCTAAGAATACTGAATCAGTTATTAATTGTTTATTCTCATCGTAGAATGGTAAATCTTCAACTTTTACCTCTTTATAACCAAATAATTCAGCATTATTTAAACAAAATTCTCCTGTAAAGAATGTTTGACGTACTCTATGAATATCTTCTTCTGTTAAATCTTCAGGATAATTAAAATATGCTAATAATTCATCTAAGCATATAGCATCTTTAATAACCATATTACTATCAAAGTATCTAGTTGCTCTAGTAATATTTATAACAGGATATTCATCTGATTCATATAAAACATCCGTAGCCATTTCATTATTCAAACTAAATAAAATATTACGACATGATTCATATGAATATACTAATACATCTCCATTATCTTTTAAACGATATTCATAAGGTATTACTAACTCACCAACGTATAACTTATCTCTTTTAATTGTGTTTTTGTGTTCCATTTATTTTAACTCCTTATCTAAACTGCTGTATATCCACCATCAATTGGTAGAATTACTCCAGTCACATAGCTTGCTTCATCACTAGCTAAAAATATTGCCCCCGCATTTAATTCTCCTTCTTTTCCATATCTTCCTAAAGGTACAGTTAATTTCATATAATCAGTAAACTCTTTAGTATTTAATGTCTCACGTGTTAATTCTGTTTCAAAATAACCAGGACAGATAGCATTACAAGTAATATTATATTTAGCAAGTTCAGCCGCAACAGCTCTTGTAAAATTAATTACTCCACCTTTAGATGTATGATAAGCAACAGTATCTAAAGCAGTATTACCTACCATACCATACATTGAAGCAATGTTAATAATTCTTCCATAATTATTTTCTTTCATAATATTAGCATAAGCTCTTGTCATATAAAAGACACTATTTAAGTCAGTATCTATAGTAAAATCCCACTCTTCATCTGTCATATTTAAAACCCCATTATTTTTAGCCGAACCAGCACAATTAACTAAGATATCAACTTTTCCATAATATTCTTTTGCTTTTTTAGCAGACTCATCTATTTCATTTGGTTTAGTGACATCACATTTAATAGCTAAAGCATCTACTCCTAAGGTTTTAATATCTTGCGATACTTCATTTAATTTTTCTATTCTTCTTGCTAATAATACTAAGTTAGCACCTTGTCTAGCGAATGCATAAGCCATTTGTTTACCCAATCCACTAGATGCTCCTGTAATAACTACTACTCTATTTTTTAAATTAAACATATATTCTCCCTCTACTAATTTAAATTATTAGATATTTCATCTTCACCTTCTAAATACATAGTAATAGACTCTCCATCAATTTTAATTAAAGTATCTTTTACTACTTTTAACTCTTCTAATGTTTTAGCACTTTTATTAGATGTATCACTTACGTATTTAGAATTAAAACTTGATGATGTATCAACACGATATACTTTAGAATCACTTAATTTACTTGATACAATAGTATCTATATTATTATTGCTTTCATTAAAATCATAAAAATATACATAGTATGATTCTTCACTTTGATTAAAAATACTTTTTGCTAAGATAGCATTACTAACTGTTTGACTATTTGTATCAGTAGTACTACTCTTACTGAATAAATCTATTTCTTTAGTTATAAATATAGCGGATACTAAATATAAAAATACTGCTGATATAACAACAATTATAGTTATCTTTAAAACTCTTTTAAAGCTATAATCTTCAGTAATATTTTCATTCTTAAGACTTTTTCCTTCTTTTTTAGCTTGTTTTCTTCTTAATTCTCTTCCCATAACCATCCTCCAAATTAATTATAAAACAAAAAGTAGTTGTTGTAAAGGCTAGAATAAAGCAAATGTCATCAAGCCATTTGCTTATTTATACATATATAATTCTTTTAATAGTCTTAATCTAACTAATAGTTTTCTTTTAGGAATATTATTTTTAATATTTAATAGTTTAGTATATTCTTTATTCTTTCTTTCAAGAAATATTTTACTATTCTCTTTTAATAATATTGGTCCAAAATAATATTCTTTTTTTGTATATTTCTTTTTACCTTTATTAAATAAGATTACTGTATAATATATATTTTTATCTAAGATTAATTCTTCTTTTTCTATATAATAACCTAATTTAACTACTTTTCTACGAACATATTCAATATCATTATTACTTTGAATAATAATATTATTAACACTATTTAGTTTTTTGGGATTATTATTCAAAATATCTATAATAGTATGACCACCCATACCAGAGATAATTATTGTATCTATTTCATCATTAATATTATCTAATCCATTAGATAAACATACTTTTATTTTATCTTCTAAATGATATTTATTAATATTTTTTATAGCATTATCTAAAGCATTTTGGTTAATATCACTAGCAATAATACTTATATTTTTTTTACTCATAGCTAAGTAAATACTTACTAAACCATGATCACAACCAATATCTACTACTTTACTATTATCACTTACTAAATTAGCAATTGATAATAATCTTTTAGATAATTTAATCATTTAAGAAATCCTTTAATTTTTTAGAACGAGATGGATGTCTTAACTTTCTTAAAGCTTTAGCTTCAATTTGTCTTATTCTTTCACGAGTTACTCCAAACATTTGACCTACTTCTTCAAGAGTCTTACAAGATCCATCATCTAAACCAAATCTTAGTCTTAATACTTGTTCTTCTCTTTCGGTTAATGTAAGTAAAACATCTGATATTTCATCTTTTAATACCTCATGAATAGTATATTCTTCTGGAGACATACTTCTTTCATCTTTGACAAAATCTCCTAAATGAGAGTCATCTTCTTCTCCTATAGGTGTTTCTAAACTAACAGGTTCTTGAGCTATTTTTACTATTTCTCTAACTTTATCTAAAGATAAGTGCATCTTTTTAGCAAGTTCTTCTTCTGTAGGTTCACGATTTAACTCTAAAGTTAGTTGTCTTTGATAACGAGATAATCTATTAATTGTTTCAACCATGTGAACAGGTACTCTTATTGTTCTAGCTTGATCAGCAATAGCTCTAGTAATAGCTTGTCTTATCCACCATGTAGCATAAGTAGAAAACTTATATCCCTTAGTAGCATCAAATTTCTCAACAGCTTTCATTAAACCAATATTACCCTCTTGAATTAAATCTAAGAATAACATTCCACGCCCAACATATCTTTTAGCAATACTAACAACAAGACGTAAGTTTGATTCTGCTAAAATATTTTTAGCTTCTTCATCACCATTAACAATACGTTCTGATAAAGCCATTTCTTCATCTAATGATAATAAAGATATTTTACCTATTTCCTTTAAATACATTCTAACAGGGTCATTAACTGTTATTTCTTTGGCAATAGTACTATCTTTAAGTAAATCTTCTATACTACCACCATCATCTGCTTCTTCAGCACCACCTGCTAATTCTTCATCCGTGACAACTTGAATATTATTTTCCATCAAAGAATTATATAAGTCATCTAAACTATCATTATCTAATTCTAGTCCTTTTAGAGCATTGGCTAATTGTTCATAAGTAATAAACCCAGACTCTAATCCCATCTTAATTAATTCTTCTTTTCTTTTTTCAAAAGGCTTTATTTCTTCAATCATTGTTTCACTCCCTTTAACTTCATGATTTCATCAAGAATTTTCGCTTTTTCCATTATATTTACTTCATCTTTTAACTTAATTTCTAGTTTTTCTATTTTACTTTTAACGATATATTCATTAATTACCTTAATATAATCATTTATTTCTTCATCAACTTTTATTTCTGGTAAATCACTATTTATTATTTCCACAAATGCATTATTTATTTCTTCTTTATCATGAATATAACTTAGAAAATCCGCTATAGTAAATATTCCATAATTATCATAATAATAATACATTTCTGTTACTAATATTCTTATTGTATTATCAGGAAAATATGGTACTTTAGTACGAACATAATTAAGTATTTCTTCATTTCTAGCCATATAATATACTATATTTCTTTGAGCTTGTCCATACCTATTATAAGCTTTTTTTACTTTTGGTGGTATTTTTAAATTAATAGTTTTTTTCTCTTGATAATATAATTCATATTTTTCTTTTAAGTTTTCATAGGATATATTATACTCTGTTGATAATCTTTTTAAAGTTAATTCTACTAATACTTTATCTTTAGTATTAATAAGTTCTTTAATAGCCATATCTATATATTTAGATATATCAGATACATCCGACATATTCTTACCTTGTTTATATTTACCCATTAAATATTCTATAACGCTTATAGGATTCTTTACTTTTTCAAGAAATGCTTCTTTACCTCTTTTAATAATATATTCATCTGGATCTTTTTCTTCTAACCTAATAATTTTTGGCTCAATATCATGCTTCTTTAGAAGTTCAATAGCAGCTGCTGTTGCCATATCTCCTGCCTCATCACCATCAAAGCATAATATTATATTATCACTTAATTTTCTTAATAATAAAATATGATTATCTGTAAGAGCCGTCCCCATTGTAGCAACACAGTTATTTACCCCAGCCATAGAAGCTCTTATAACATCCATAAAACCTTCCATAACAATTATATAATCGCTTTTCTTTAAGTTTTCTTTAGCATTATGATAATTGTATAAAAGACATCCTTTTTTAAATAGTTCTGTCTCTTTAGTATTTATATATTTACTCTTATCTTTAGTATTATATATTCTACCACTAAAGCCTACTACATTACCACTTAAATCATATAAGGGAAACATTACTCTATTAGTAAATAAATCATGTCCTGTTTCATTAGACAAACCTATATCAATTAATTTATTAAGACTATATTGTTTTTGAATAAGATAATCTGTTAATGATATACGAGGAATAGATAAACCAATGCCAAATTTTTTTATTGTTTCTTTATCTAGTTTTCTTTTATCAATAAGAAACTCCATAGCACTAACCCCTAAAGAGGTATTTAAGTTATTTTGATAATACTTATTGGCAAT
>CAZTTM010000020.1:0-11781 GCA_964616035.1 uncultured Muribaculaceae bacterium | reverse complement strand
TTTTCACTTATTATTGAGTGCAAAAAAACATGACATTTTTATATATTATTCACAACATAATTCAAAATTTTAAATTTTATTTTTAATTGTAAAATTAACTTCAACATTTACTCAACAATAATGCAAATTCCAGTAATTAAATTAATCTAAATATTTAATAAATTTCTTCGCTTGATTTACAACTTTATCATTATTATCAATAATAACCGAATATATCAAATATTCTTTCCATAGATTAATTTGCTTATATTCTTTTTCATCTAAACCTGAAAAATCTTTTATAAACTTTTTTAAACCATTAACTTTTTTATTAATTATGATACCATCATTTGTTCTTTTATATGGATTATAAAAATTTAATGAAAAATAAAAGTAAACACAGATAACAAAAAATATGGCGAAAAAAAAGTATATATTTTGATAATATTAATTATAAATTCTACAATTTTGTCATTACCATTGTCAATAAAATTAATCAAAATATTGCATAAGTAAAGAAATGTTAAATAAAATCATTAATACTATCTTTACAACAAAATTTATACCACATATCAAATTGCTATTCAAGCAATCATCGATTACAGTACTTTTGAAAAAGCTCATACTAATAACAACAACTTCATCAGCATCATCTATTTTTTCTAGTACATATTTTTCGTTTAAAGATAAATCACTGATATCATTATCTAAAAGATGTAAATATTTATCTATTTTAGTTTTACCTTTTAATTCTAATGACATTAACGTAGCAACAACTTCATTTTTTCATAATTTAAAATCATTTATATAACTTAAAACCGCAGGTGAATAATTTTTTATAATATCCTTATAATACATTTCAGTTCCCTTATCGCTTACATCAACACTTTCTTTTTGATATATTCTCTCACCATTGTATATATTAACATATCTACAAAATAAGAATATTAAACAATACCAAAGCATACCAAGAGGATCTTCAATAACCAATTTTTTAAAAAAGTTAAAAAGTATAATAAGAATCCTTACTACAAAATAACCAATCTCATAAAAAATATTATCATGTAAATCAACACCTATAAGACCGCTTTTTACATCATCTATATAAAATGGTATTTCCCAAATTATTATACTAATAATAATTACCAATATAAAAAATTTAATAATTTTTATAATTGGTAAATCTTTTATTTTCATATAATTAACACCCACCTTCTATTATAATTTTATCATAAATGAAATTTAAAAATTATAACTTCAATCATATTTTTATAAATATACAATATAAATTGTAAATTAACTTTAGTACTATTAAAAAAATATTAAATAAGTAAAGAAAAAAATACTAATTACTAGTATTATTTTCCATACACTTCACTATATAATTTCTTAAATTCTTCTATTGTATCATCAAACATCTTAACAGCCTCTTCAATAACTTTACTATCCGATAAATCAACACCTGCTACCAATAGAGAATCAAGTGGACTCTTTGACTTACCACACTTTAAGAAATTAATATAATCATTAACAGCGTTCTCTTCTCCACCAAGTATTCGATTAACAATATAACAAGCAGCAGATAACCCCGTCGCATACTTATAAACATAGAAATTATAATAGAAATGTGGTATTCTTTCCCATTCATATCTAATTTCATCATCTATAACTACATTATTACCAAAATACTTCTTATTAATATCATAATATTTATCACATAATAGATCGCTAGTTAATACTTCATCATTTTCTACCATATCATATATATCTTTTTCAAACTCTGCAAACATTGTTTGTCTATATATAGTTGCTCTAAATAATTCCATTAATCTATTTAATATAAATAATTTTTCTTTCTTATCCGTACTATGTTTATACATATATTTAGAAAGTAATAATTCATTAACTGTTGAAGCAACTTCTGCTACAAAAATAGAGTAATACCCATAAGGATAACTATTAGCATCTCTACTATAATAACTATGCATAGAATGTCCTGATTCATGAATTAATGTAGATACATCATCAAACTTATTTTGATAATTTAATAATATATATGGATAGCTATCATAGCATCCTCCAGAATAAGCCCCAGTTCTCTTTCCTTTATTAGGATATATATCTACCCACCTATCTATATAACCTTGTCTTAAAGTATTAACATAATCTTCACCTAATACACTAACTGTATCTAGAACTATTTTCTTAGCTTCTTCAAAATTATACTTCTTATCATAATCAACAACAATAGGAGTATATATATCATATAAGTGTAATTCATCTACCCCTAATATATTCTTCTTTAAATCATAATACTTATATACAACATCCATATGTTTATTAATAGTATCTACTAAATTAGTATATACTTCCATATTTAATTCATCATGATATAAAGATTCCTCCATAGCAGAACTATAACCTCTAATTTTAGCACTTACAACATCTTCTTTAACATTACCATATAAAGTACTAGCAAAACTTTCTTTAAACTGTTTATATGTCTTATATAAAGATTTAAAAGCACTCTTTCTAACATCACGATTCTTATCTTCAATATATAAAGTATAATTACTATTATTAAGTTCTTTCTCTTCACCATCTACCATAATATTATCAAAAGATATATTAGCATCCTTAATCATCTCATAAGTATCATAATTATTACCTAACATCTTCCCTATCTTAGATAGTAATTCTTCTTCTTTATCAGACAAAGTATATTTTTTATATCTAAATATATTCTCAAATACTCTCTCATAACACTTTAATTTCTCATCACATAGCATATCTTTAATAATACTATAATCTATCTTAAGTAAATTAGGCACCAAAAAATAAGAATTATTACTATATAAATCATATAAATTACTAACTCTACCCTTTAAAGATAAACTATTACTATTAGTAGTATCTTCATCAAATAATAAACTAGTATAAGCACTTAATTTATCTAATACTCTCTCTATCTCATAAGACTTATCCATAACCTCTAATAAATTATTTTTATTAGTTAAATCATAATCTTTATACTTAATAAAATCTATTATATCTTTTTTAACCATATCATAAGTCTTATTGAACTCATTTATATCACTAAATAATTTACTTAAATCCCAAGTATCTTCTACTCTAACATCACTTCTATTCATCGACATATTCCTCCTTTATAATATTCATTATCTCATCTAATCTATCTATATTTTTACCTAAATATAAATACCCCACTAAACATTCAAACCCTGTTGATTTCTTATAAGTTATTATATCAGTATTCTTTGGATGACTATCTCTTTTATAATTTCTTCCTCTTTTAACTATACTTACTTCTTTATCAGTTAAATAATTATTATTAACTAAATAATCTAATATCTTAGCTTGACTTTTCGCAGATACATATTTAATAGCTTCTCTTTGTAAATCATCAACATATACTATTCCTTTATTAATTAAATATTCTCTAATATATACTTCATATACACTATCTCCTAAATAAGCTAAAGTAATAACATTCATACTATCTATATTCATACTCACCACCCTATATCAATTATAACACTTATATAAATAGAACCCTATAGAAAATACTTTATAAAGTTCAACAATAATTATCTTACTCTTCCAATACTTTGTTGCACATCTAATTTAACTAATTCAGTATGTGAATTTAATGATAACCTATTAATTTTTAATAATTTATTAATTTTATCTTTCATTAATTTGCTTAACTAATGAAACTATATAGTTTTGAACCATTTCATTTTTTTATTCCATATAAACCCCCAATTTTATCTGTCTTCACTCAAACTCTTATAATAATTAAATCTATCTATTGCCCATTCTTTTTGCTTATCTAATAACTCATTAGCTTTATCTTTATTTACTAATTTTAAACTAGCATATCTATTCTCTGTCATTAAGAATTCATCATATTTATTAAAATCAACATCATAACTATCAAAAGTAAACTTCTTACTACTAGGATTATATCTAAAACATAATGAATAACCACATTCTCCCGCTAAACGTGCATTATCAATACTATGTTCCATGCCATTCTTTATTCCATGTTCAATACACGGAGCATATGCAATAACTAAAGATGGTCCGTTATATAAAGATGCTTCTTTTAATACTTTTAAATATTGTTCTTTATTATAACCAAGATTTACAGATGCTACATATACATGTGGATAACACATAGCCATTCTTGCTAAATCTTTCTTATAATTAGTCTTACCAGTTGAAGTAAATGATGCGATAGAGCCTATATTACTAGATTTAGAAGATTGACCTCCAGTATTAGAATATACTTCAGTATCAAGCACTAATATATTGACATTATTATTAGTACTAATAACATGATCAATACCACCATACCCAATATCATAGGCAAATCCATCTCCTCCAATTATCCACATAGATTTAGGCACTATATAATCTTTTAATTCTTTTAAGAATAAATGTTTATCATAATCAATACTATTATACACTTCTAAACAAGTATCATAATCATCAAAATTATCTAAACACTTACTAAATAACTCATCTTTATTCTCTTCCATATATTTGCGAATCTTATTTCTCTTTAAATCAATACCAAGTTTAATACCTAATCCATATTCAGCATTATCTTCAAATAAAGAACTGGCCCAAGGAACAGAATAAGGTGTTGATGGCGAACTAGCACCATATATAGAAGAACAGCCTGTCGCATTAGCAATAATTAAATTATTATTAAACATCTGTGTTAAATTTTTAATATAAGCAGTCTCTCCACATCCAGCACATGCCCCACTAAATTCAAACTTTGGTGAAACAAATCCTAAAGACTTAACATTAACAAATTTCCCACATTCATTTAAATTATTATTAACTAAATAATCAAACTCATCTTGCTTAAAGATGTTTCTATCATAGTGAGTCATCATTAAAGCTTTACTACCCATCTTACCAGGACATACATTAGCACATAATCCACAACCAGTACAATCTTTATAAGATACACTAATTGTATACTTTTTGTTTCTTGGGGCAATAGAATCTATACCATTTACTTGATTATCACTCTTATCTACTAAGAATGGTCTAATAACAGCATGTGGGCAAACAAAAGCACATTGATTACATTGAATACAATTTTCAGGTATCCACATAGGTACATTCTTCGCAATATCTCTCTTTTCATACTTAGTATTACCCCCCCTAACAACACCATCTTTTTTATCTAAGAAAGCACTAACAGGTAATTCATCTCCCTTAAGTAAACCTATCATCTCATCGAATGACTCAACAACATCTTCTTCATACTTAAGATTTATCCAATCATTATCTACATCAACTTTATTTAAGTATAACAAACTCTTATCCACAACTTTGTTGTTAACTTCTACTACCTCAATACCCTTATGACCAAATCTCTTCTCATTTTGCATCTTCATAATAGAAGCTACATTATCATCATTAATTAAATTAATAATATTAAATATGCATCTTTCCATACAAGTACTAATTTTATTCTTTAACCCTAGTTCATTAACTAACTTATAAGCATCAATTACAAACAACTTAATATGTTTTAAAGCCATTAAATATTTAACTTTATTAGGTAAACTATTTATTAAATCAGTATTACTTAAACTAGTATTTAAAATAAGTGTAGCATTACCTTTTACTTTATCTAAAATATCATATTTATATATATAACTATCTTTAGATATTACTATTAAACTAGGATTATCTACATAATAAGAAGACCTAATAACATCCTTAGATATTCTTATATGACTCCTAGTGACACCACCACTCTTTTTAGAATCATACTGAAAATACCCTTGTACATAATAATCAGTATTATCCCCTATAATTTTAATAATATCTTTAGAAGTTGATACCATTCCATCAGAACCATAACCATATATTAAAAACTCTATCATATCATTAGGCAAATGAAAACTATAATCAACAGGAATAGACAAATGACTAACATCATCATTAATACCCACTGTAAAATTATGATGTAAATTATCTAATTCCATATTATCATAAATAGCCTTTATACAAGCAGGATTAGTATTTTTAGAAGAAAGTCCATATCTACCACCTACAATATTAATATTCTTATTCTTTAAAACAGCTAAAACATCTAAATATAATGGTTCTCCAATCGCCGCACTTTCTTTAGTTCTATCTAATACAGCAATAATCTTAACACTCTTAGGTAATACATCAAGTAAATACTTACTACTAAAAGGACGATATAAATGTACCTCTATCAACCCATACTTTTTACCTAATTTATTTAAATAATCAATAGTTTCTTTAATTGTCTCACAAACACTACCCATAGCTATTATTACATAAGTTGCATCAATAGAACCATAATAATTAAATGGTTTATAATCACTACCAACAATATTATTTATCTTCATCATATAATCATTAACTATATCACTAACCTTAGCATAATCATTATTCCTACTCTCCATATTCTGAAAATAAATATCATCATTCTGTGCCGTACCACGAGTATTAACTCTATCATTAGCCATTGCTCTATCTCTAAACTTAGTTAATGCCTCATTATTAATTAAATTCCTAACTTTATCCATATCTATTAACTTAACTTTATTTATTTCATGACTAGTTCTAAAACCATCAAAAAAATGAATAAAAGGAAGACTAGAATCAATAGCAGCCAAATGAGTAATACAAGCCATATGATAAGCCTCACTAACAGAAGAAGAAGCAAGCATACAAACTCCAGTCATTCTAGTAGCATATACATCTTGATGATCCCCAAATATAGACAAAGCATGAGTTGATAAGCTTCTTGCCGCTACATGTAATACCGCTGGAAGCATCTCACCAGATAATTTATATAAAGTAGGAATCATTAATAATAATCCCTGACTAGCCGTAAAAGTACTAGCAAGTATCCCTGACTGCAAAGCCCCATGAACAACCCCTGCCGCACCAGCTTCAGACTGCATTTCAACAACCTTAACCCTATTTCCCCAAAAATTTTCTTCCCCATTACTAGACATAGTATCTATTTTCTCAGCCATTGGTGAAGATGGAGTAATAGGATATATACCACATAACTCACTAAACTTATAAGCAACACTACTAACTGCTTCATTAGCATCCATTGTTTTATATTTACTATTCATATATTTGTCCTCTCTAATCTTTAGTTAACATAAGTTTTCTATTATAACCAACTGCTTTATCCTCAACATTAACTTTCATAAACCTACTAACTTCATCATTACTAATATCTTTATAATCACTAAATAATTTAACACATCCATCAGCATATACAACAATATATGTATTATCATCCAAATAATAAGTATTTAAAGCATTGCCTATTTCATTATTATCATAATCAAACAAAAAATAATATTTCTTATAAATACTTAAAATCTTCTCTATCTTATTTTTATTTTCATTTACAAAATTACTAATTAAATATAAATTGCTAATATTAGTATTAAAAGTACTAAATAAAACATTATTACAACTATCTAAAGATACAACAGCTTCATTAATACAAATAACAGACTTTTTATATCTATAAACTTTATCTTTATTATCGAAATATAAACTATGTCTAATATCCATATCATAAGTAATAGGGCTTAAATTATCACGCAGTTCATCAATTAACTCAGATACATTATATAACTCACTATATTTATTTTTAATCAGATGATATATATTATATAAACTAACATAATCATCACCAGATTTACTTTCTAAAAATTCATTCATAACTAATTGCTTATCCATATAACACTCTCCAATATAAATATAACACAAAATAACTAAATAAGTCCATAATTATTATTTTACACTATACGTAAAACAATTCAAAAATATAAATAATAAATATCGAAACGAAGAGTATATGTTATATTTAAACTAAGAAAGGAAAAAACAAATGAAAAAGCATAACCTTGTCTGGTTTATACTAGCCTTAATATGTTTTATTGGAACGCTTACATTAGGTATACAAAGGTATATGAACAATGATTTACCAACTGTAGATTTAATATTTGATGTATTATATCTAATTACAATGATTGATGTAATGATAGGTCTAGTAAAAAATAAATAATTTAAAAGAAGAATTATGGAGGAGTGAAAATGAAAATATTAAAGAAATAATATACGTTTAAAATAAGCATAGGTAAAATGCTAATTGAATCATTAATTATTACATTATTTGTATCTATTATGATATATATTGGACGGTCAGAAGGTTCCCTTACGGAATTTTCACAAATTATTAATAAAACGTCAGCATTTAATGCAGCATTATGGACTGCACCTCTTGTGTTAATAATAACTATAACTGATAAATTAGTATTAGCTGCATTAGCATATAAAAATCGTATCATAATTGATACGATTTTTATATGCAAAAAAAGACCTAACTATTTACAAGTTAAGCCTGAGTTAATATAACTATTTTTAAGTGTTGTATAATTTCTATCTAAATTAAATAATACTAAATTATTATCTGATAATTTATCCATATCTATTGTATAAACAACCTTATATTGCGTAGCCGAAGTAGTCACAACATCATAAGTAATACCATCAATATCATCATATCTTGATTGAGCCGACTTATGACTATCACTTAAACCAGATATATCATAGATTGTATCAACAGTTTCTCCTACAATTGTGTCAATAGCTTTACCAACAACTCCATCAACAACCTCTGGATTTTCATTATTAGTATCTTTATCAGTAGTAGAGCCATCAGTACCAGTACCAACACCATCAATATGATTTTCATCAGCATCAACTGGTTTATTATAATCATATGTAATGACTACTTTTCTAACTTTATTATCTTTATCATAATCAATATTATAACTCATCTTATTAGTAATACCATTAGTAGTAATATCAGTTGTACAAGTAGTCATTTTCATATCTTTAGTACCACAACCAGAAAGAATAATTATTAAACACATAAATAATACTAATCTTTTCATATTTCCCTCCTATTCATTAATAATATAAACAGATACTATTAATTTATAAATAGAAAGTTTTACCATTTTTTAATATTCACAATTACCAGGAGTTCTAGGATAAGGAATAACATCTCTAATATTATCCATACCTGTTAAATACATAATAAGTCTTTCAAATCCCATACCAAATCCAGAATGAACAGTAGTACCAAATTTTCTTAAGTTAATATACCATTCTATTTCCTTAGAATCTATATTCAATTCCTTCATACGATTTATTAATTTATCATAATCCTCTTCTCTTTGTGAACCACCCATTAATTCTCCAGAACCAGGAACTTCCAAATCAACAGCTGCTACTGTTTTATTATCATCATTTAATTTCATATAATATGCTTTTATATCTTTTGGCCAATTCTTTATAAATACTGGGCCATTAAAATAACTAGTTAAATACCTTTCATGTTCCTTAGCAATATCCCCATCATAAGTTGGTACAAACTCCCACTTAGTATCAGCTTTAAGTAATATATCTATAGCTTCTTTATGATCAATTCTAGCAAACTTGGAATTAGTCAACTTAATAAGTTTATTTTTTAAACCATTCTCAACAAACTTATCAAAAAAATCCACTTCTTCTTTAGCATTTTCTAAAATATAAGAAACAATATATTTCAAAAAGTCTTCTTCTATATTCATAAGTTCTTCCAAATCACAAAAGCATATTTCTGGCTCAATCATCCAAAACTCATTAGCATGAGTCTTAGTATTAGAATTCTCTGTTCTAAAAGTAGGACCAAAAGTATATATTTTTTTAAATGCATGTGCAAAAGTTTCACCATGCAATTGTCCACTACCAGTAATAAATGCTTGTTTACCAAACAAATCTTTTGACATATCAACATGTCCATCAACCATTGGTAAATTATTTAAATTTAAAGTCGTTAATTTAAACATTTGATCTGAGCCTTCACAATCAGCCGTTGTAATTAATGGAGTATGTACATAAACATAATTATTCTTCCTAAAATATTCATGTATAGCATATGCAGCCAAACTTCTAACTCTAAATACTGCTTGAAATAAGTTAGTTCTAGGTCTTAAATATGCCATACTTCTTAAATATTCTCTTGTATGTCTTTTTGGCTGAATTGGATAATCCTCTGGACAATCACCAAGTAAAATAATATCACTAGCCTTTACCTCAATATCTTGCCCAGCGCCTTCTGATTTAACTACTGTACCAATTACCTTTACAGATGCTCCAATATGATACTTACTAATTTCTTCAAAATCTTTTGAATCTTTTGTATAAACAACTTGAAGGCAATCCTGTATTGTACCATCACTTAAAGAAATAAAACCAAAATTAGCTTGTTTACGATGATTTCTAATCCACCCGCAAATAGTTATCTCTTTATTTAAATAATCTTTTGTAAATATGTCTTTTATATCCATACTAATATCATCTCTTTTCTTATTAGAATTATACCAAAAACAATATATAAATGCAATTTTTTATTTAAAAAAATATTACTATCCCCTAATAAAAGATAGTAATATAACTAAATATTTATCTTTATATTAACTTTATTATCAACTTCATTAATACTATCAATATCAAAATTAAACTTTAAAGTATTTAATATATAATCAGAATCTTTAGATATACATACCATAATATAATCATAACCCTTTAAATTATCAAATATAAAGTTTAATTAGTCTATATCTAAAAGTTTCTTATTATCTAGACTAATTAAATTATCATCATTATAAATAACAAAACTATCTATTATCTTATCATCATCTTTTACTATATAAAACTTAGCATCATTATTTAAAACACTATCTCGTTCAAAAGCATCATTATACTTAACTATTCTATTATAACTATCAATATTACCAAGTTCTAAAGCATAGTTTTCACAATCACTTCTATCAACTCCTATCAATAATTAATTTAAATATTTACACTTGAACAACTCATATTATCCCTCCCTCGTGATAAATGTTATCACTCCAGTAAACGAGAGAGTCAATATATATTGTAAAATAATTATACCATCTAAGTTATTTTAAGTAAATTAAAGTCAAATCAATTAAATAAATTAACAAATAAGTAAAAAAAAGCCTATAAGACAATATAAGCTTTTTTCAATTAATTAAGTTTTTTACTAATTAAATTTAAATATCTAGTTGTATCTTTTATTAGTTTACTATAAAGTACTGGAAACTTTCTTAACTCTCGTACTAAATTAACTTCTTCTTTAGATAAATGTGCTAAATAATCAGATTCTTCTTCACCAACAACAGAAACTTCCCTACCTAACAAATAATCAGCACTAATGCCAAATATATTAATCATAGCATTAAATATATCTAAACTAGGTATTCTACTACCATTTTCATAACCACAAATACTAACTTTCGATACCCCTAATAAATCACCCAACTGCTGTTGAGATAGATTTTGTTCTATTCTTAAGTCCTTAATTCTACTACCAACTATCATATAAACCTTCTTTCCATAACATTAACACATTTATTATATCATTAACTATTCTTCTTTTTGTCTTGCTGAACTCAAAAAAGTAATTCTCTCCGCTACAACTTCGGTCTTTTTCTTTTTTACGCCTTCAGTATTTTCTACATACCTACTTTGTAGTCTACCCTTTACACCTATCATATCACCGACTTTGCAATATTCAGCCGTATTCTCTGCAACAGTTGTCCACAAAACACAATCAACAAAATCTGTTTCATATTCACCATTTGAATTTTTAAAACTTCTAGGAACAGCTAG
>CAZTTM010000019.1:2962-12172 GCA_964616035.1 uncultured Muribaculaceae bacterium | reverse complement strand
ATTGTGATACACATTTTATTATATCTTTAATTGGTGAATCAGAAAAATATGAAGAATTAAATAAAGAAATAGATAAAGAGATTAGTAATATTCACATTACTGAGGAAGACTTAAAGAGAAAAAAGAAAGTATTAATTAGTAATGAGATATTTAGTTATGAAAATATTGAAATGGTAAATGATATGATAGTAGATAATATTATATTTGATAATCATATTGAAGATAATATTATTGGACTTATAAACTCTATTAGTTTAGAAGAAGTTAATAAAGTTATAAAAAAGATGGATTTTTCTAATAAGAGTATTATAGTAATTGATAAGAAAAATAAATAAAAATATCCTAGTTAATGTTTATTGTTAACTAGGATTTATGCTATAATAAAATGGTAAGGTTGTGATAAAATGGTAAAAATGAATAAAGAGAAATTAGTTAAGATGATTTTAAATAAGACTGATAATGATACAATGGATAATTTTGATGAATTATTTGATATGTTAATAGATGAACCTATTGCTATTAATGTAGATAAGGAAGAGAAACGTACAATAGGTGAAAAAGTATCAGATAAATTAGCAGAAGTGGCAGGTTCATGGACTTTTATAATAATATTTGTCTTATTTTTAATATTATGGATAGTATTAAATATTATGGCTATAGATGCTGTTGACCCATATCCATTTATTTTACTTAATTTAGTTTTATCTTGTATATCCGCTATTCAAGCACCAATAATTATGATGAGTCAGAATAGAGAAGCAAAAAAAGAAAAGCTTAAGAGTAATAACGAATATAAGACTACACTTAAGAATGAACTTATTTTAGAAGAATTACATAGGAAAATGGACGAAATATTAAAAAACGAAAAGGTTATTTTAGAGTATATTAATAAAGAAAAAAAGTAAAAGTGGGATAAATAGTATATCATTTTTTATATTTTTGTGGTAGAATACTTGCCAAGAAGTTAAATTTACCTAATTTTTGGTATTAAGAAGGGAATGAGGTTTTAAATGGAAAAATTAAGTAAAGAATATTTTGTTAATTTAAAAGAGAAAGTAATGCAAATTAAAAATGCTGGTGAGATGGAGAAATTGTTAGAGCATAAGACAATGTATGAGAGATTTAAAGATACAGCTCTATCTAAGCCAGATGGGAAAGCAATATTATACTTTGGTAGAGAATATACTTTTAGGGAGTTCTTAACTTTGATAGATAATATGGCTAAAGGATTTAATGAGTTGGGTGTTAAGTATGATGATGTAGTTACTATGAGTTTACTTGGTACTCCTTATGCTATTGCTGCTGTTTATGCATTGGATAAGATAGGAGCAACTATGCACTTAGTTAATGCAGCTAGTAGTCCTTCTGAGGTTAAGAGAGAGTTATCAAACTTTAATTCTAAGTTTTTTGTGGCTAATGATATATTTTATTCAAAAGATATGCAAGAAGCCTTAAAAGAAATTGGTGTAGAAAAAGTAATTACTACTTCATTAATTGATAGCATACCTAAGTGTTTTAATGCTTGTACAATGTCTAAGGCTAAATATAGTTTGATTGAAAAGTTAAAGGGTTGTGATAAGAAATTATATGATGGAGAGCATGTTTTCTCTTTTGATGAAGTGATTAATCTTGGTAAAAATAGTTCTAAAGAAGTTCAACAAGCAGCATATAATACTGACCATATAGCTTCAGTAGCATATACTAGTGGTTCAACAGGGAATAGTAAGGCTGTTAAAGCTTCTTGGGATAGATTAGACTCTATGGTACAAATAATGGGGATGACAGAACTTGATAGATTTGAACCTGATGATGTAATGTTTTCAACATTTCCAACATGGTTATATTATTCTTTAGTAAATATGATTCATGAACCATTAAGTTTGGGTGTAGCACTTGCTTTAGATCCATTATTTAATCCAAAGAATATAGTAAGCAGAAATAAGTTTTATAAATTTAATCACTGGTTAACTATTCCTCCATATATTCAAAAGATGACAGAAATGAATAAAAAGATGGATTGTTCTAAATGGAAGATTATTGTCACTGGTGGTGCTGAACTTAAAGATAATGTTAAAATAAGTGCTGATGATTATATTAAAAGAAATGGTGGTACAGCAAAGATTGCTCAAGGATATGGTGCTAATGAGCTAATTGGATCATTTGCATATTGTTATTATGATGGGGCTAGTTTAGGTAGTATGGGTAAACCATGTGTAGGTAATATTCTTAAAGTATTAGATGTAGAAACTGGCAATGAATTAGGACCTAACGAACCAGGAGTTGGTTATATGTATTCAGCTGCTAGAATGAATGGCTATCATAATGATGAAGAGGCTACTAATCATAATTTAGTTAAAGATGATAATGGTGTTGTTTGGTATAATAGTGAAGATATAATTCACTATAATGAGCAAGGTGAGATTTTCTTAGATGGTAGACTTAGAAGAATGGTAATTACGTTTGATGCTAAAGGTAATCCTACTAAATTAATTCCAGAAAGAACTAAAAGAAGTATTGCAGCGCTTGATTTTGTTAGAAATTGTGAAGTAATAACTGTTCATGATGATAAAGTTGAAAATACTGCTATTGCTTATGTTGTTGTTAAAGATGGAATTATTGCGGATGATGATTTAAAACGTCAAATTATTGATAATTGTATGATCAGTATTCCGGAATATATGGTACCTAGTGATGTAGTATTTCTTAATGAAATGCCACTTAATGCTAGTAAAAAGCCAGATCTTATTGAACTTGAAAGAATGTATAATACTAATACTATTAATGATGTAAAAAAGAAAAAAAGACTTTTCCAAAAGTAAAATATATGATATACTTGTAATATAAAGAGGTGCTAGAAAATGAGTTTAATATTACTTCAAATTACAAGTCTTGTTTATGTTGTACTTTTAAATGTATTTTATTTTATGAAAGAACATATTTCTAGTTTAGAAAATAAAATATTTAAATGTTTATTAGTATCTAATGTCTTTGGATTGCTAATTGAATTAGGGTGTTTTTATACAGTTATGCATATGGATAAAATTCCTCTAATTAATATGGTAGTCACAAAAGCATTACTTATTTATTATTTATTATTTTTAATGATATATACTTACTATGTTTTTGTAGTTGCTTTTAATGAGAAGAATAGTGATTCAAGAAACAGTAAGTTTTTATATATTGTAAAGTGTGTATGTATTGGATTATTCTTTATTTTTTCTGCTATAGAAATATTTTTACCTATGGAATATTATAACGATGGAGTTTATGTGTATTCTTATGGAGTTTCTGTTGATTTTCTTGAAAAAGTATTAATTATTATTATGAGTCTTTGGTTTATAGTTATATTAAGAAAAATAAAGAATATTAGTTTAAAACAATATTTACCTATTTTGATATTTATTGCTTTAGCAGGTATTGGTGGTGCTATTCAAATGCAATATCCATACATGCTATTAACTACTCCTATTGAAACATTAGTAATATTTCTTATGTATTTTACAATAGAGAATCCTGATGTTAAATTAATTAAAGAGTTAACTACTACTAATGATTTATTAGAGAAAGAAAAAGATGCTACAGTTAATAATATGAATAATTTATCATCTAGTATTGATTCTTCACTTACTAAGTTATTGCAATTTGGTAATAAGCATTATAGTAGTAATGAAGAATTTATTAAAGATATAGAAGAAGTGCAAAAACATTCTGTTAGTCTTGTTAATGAGATTAAGAGTAGTATTGAATTATCAAAAATAGAAAGTGGTAAATATCCATTAAAGAAATATAAATACGATACTAAAGAATTATTTGAAGAAGTTAAAGAGTTATTTGATATTAAGTCTATTAATGATAAGGTTAAGTTTACTTATGATTTCGATAATAATATTCATCCAGTTTTAAGTGGTGATGATGAAAAGATTAAAGAAACTTTAATTAGTTTATATAGTACTATTATGACTAATTTTGAAGTTAAGGATATTATATTAAAGCTTGATGTATATGAACTTGGGGTAGTATCTAGAATGAAGTTTTCAATGATAATAGATAATACTAGAAACTTAGATAAAATAGAAGATTATGATAAAGTATTAAGTGGATTAGAATATAATGTTTTAAAGAAATTAATTGATTTACAAAAAATTAAGTTTACTATTAATAATATTGATGATAAATTAGAGTTTTGTTTAATAGTTAATCAAAGAATAGAAAAGAATTATCAAGAAATGGAGAGTCCTAAAAAAAGTAAGAAAGTTGAATATTTTGATTTATCTAGTAAGAATATCTTATTAGTAGATGATAATAAAGATAAGATAAATAATTTAATACTTTTATTAGAACCTTATCATATTAATATAACAGTAGCTTATGATTATATAGAGTTTACTAATTTATTATATGGAGATAATCAGTATGATATGGTACTACTAGATGATATGATGCCTGATAGTTCAGAGTTTTACTGGTTAGATGCTAATCTTATTGGTAATCCAGATATTAATAATAAAATTAAGAGAATGGCAGGATATAGTCCTAAAGTAGTAGTTATGTTAACTAATGGTAATGAGTTAGAGAGTAAATATAAAGCTTATAAATTAGATTATATAATGAAACCTATGGATAGTAATAAATTACATAATATATTGAAAAAGTATTTTAAGTAATACTTTTTTTGTTATAATTTATTTAATAGAAGGTGGTAAGTGGTGAGCAGATTAAAGATTAGACTAGAATTAGAATATAATTTTATAGGACTAGATGATTATCTTCTTTCGTTGAATGGCATTGAGAATGTTAAGATAGATAATAATGATTCTAGTGTATATGTGGAATATGATAGTTTTATAATGCCATTAAAGATATTGGAAAAAGAAATTTTATTGTATTTAGATTTAATTAAGACTCCTTCAATATTGGCTTTTGATAAATATATGAAAAATTGTAAGAAATATACTATTGTTATTAAAGATTTATGCTGTGAATATTGTTTAAAGAGTATGATAGAGGAATTGCTTATGATGAACGGTATTAATAGTGCATATACTGATTTTGATTTTGTTAATAAAAATGATGTTAATATATTTATTACTTATGATGGAGAGGTTGTTTCTATTGATATGATAAATAATATTAGTGATAGATTTAATTAGTAAGAAATAAATAAACTAGGACAATGAGTTCTAGTTTTTATATATATTTTTTAACATAATAAAGACGCTGATTTAATAATTTTTTTTGAGAAATAACATTGTTTTAATATTGAACTATAAGTTTTATAGGATGGTGCAAACAAATCAAAATGTTTATGTTTATGGTGGAAAAATTAATTTATATGGTATAATGATAAATGAAAGAGTTAAAGTAATTGAAGAGAACTATACAGGAACATATAATTTAAATATTGCTATTTAATAAATATGTATATGGGATTAAAATTATAAAATATTTAAAGAATAAATTTATTATTTTTTAACTTTTATACTGACTATTATAATTATAATGATGAAGGTTATAGTGAAATGATAGGACTTACACTTAATTTAGATGGAGGTAATATATAATGGATAATGAAGAATTAAAAAAAATGTTTGGTGGAGATGAAAGTTCTTCGGAAGTAGATGAAATATTAAAAATGTTTGGAAAGAAAAATAATAATGAGGCTGTAGATACTAGATATCAATATTCTTATGTAGAGCTAGAACAAGTTATGGCAAATCCAGACGAATATATTATTCCTGCTTGCCTACCTGCATGTAGGGCTTTATGGGAGAAAAACATAGAAACTTTTATGGTTAGTAATAATGACGATAAGGATTTATATGTATTATTAGCCAATGTTTCTCCAGAAAATACGGCAATATTAAAGCAATTATCACAATCTGATCCTAGATATTATTTTGATGCGTATAGAAACACTTTCGGAATAGCAGTTAAAGGTATGACAGAGGATTCAATGAGAGAACTTGTTGCTTTAACTGAAGTTTTTGATGTTCAAGATACTGTTAGATATCAAAGTGTAGAAGATTTTTTAGAAAGTTATAAAATGACTGATGGGGAGTTGAAGATTGGAGAAGATGGTACAATATATAGAAGTTTAAATCCTGCGTTAGCAAATGCTACTATACAAGAAGCGCTAGAAAAAACGGGGAAAGAACATTTATATGTTGCGGAAGAAGGTAGAATATATGAAAGTTCTATTTATTTAAAGTGGCATAGAAGATATCAGCAAAGTTTACAAGATGCAATGATGAAGAATCATACCGTACAAAGGTAATATAAGTGGCGATATTGTTTATTTAATAGAAGGTGATAGATATGGATAATAGAAAAGATATACTAAAGGATATATATGGTTCTTCTAATGTATCTAGAGCTGATATAGCTAGACTTTTGATTTTAAACTTTAATGAGATTAATATGAAGTTTCAGTCATATAAAAAAGATTATGAAGATGATTATGTTATATTACGAGATATTCTTCAGTTATATAAAGAAGCAATTGAACTATATACTAATATTGTTCTTAGTGTTATTAATGAATTTTCTGATAAAGAATATGGTAAATCGATAGATTTTGTTTTAAATAATTATGATCAAGAAAGTATTCCTTTGAAACTTGAAAGTTTTTTAAGATCTAAGGGATATCCTCAACAGTTTAAATGTGATGTATATGCACATGTTAAATATTTAGCCGATAGATTAAATAAGAGATTTTGTTTTGATGATGTGGCATTAGTTAATTTAATTGAGGCTGCTATGGGTAGAAATATTATAGTAGAGGCTGATTCTCGATCAAAATATTACGATAAAATCTTGTCTCAAAAGAATGGACAATTTACATATAAAAAATCTTCTGATACTGAGATTTATACTAGTGGTGGTAAAAAGATTACAGGATCAAAAGAGAAATCAGAAATTAATATAAGTGATTTTCCTATGGGGAATAAAGTTATATCTTCTAGTAATGATGCGATGAAGAAAGTTATGACTATTTTGTTTGAAAACTTAAATTTATGTATTGAAACTTATAAAACAATATATACTTCAAAGAGAAATACTGTTAAAAATTCTGCAAAATTGGCTGATGGATCAACCTTTGATTTTACTTTTCAACTTAATGATTTTAATATTCCTCATTTACTTGGATTTCCTAAAGGTAGTGAGTTAAGCGATGAAGCACTTAATGTTTTAAATATAATGACTGGTTCTAGACTTACTAATACTTCTTCAGCTTTAGATGTATTACTTACAATTTATAATAATCAAAAAGTAATTCTTGATAGTAATGGTTTATATGAAATAAATGGTAAGAAATATGAGATTATCAATTGGGAGAGAGTTGTATTAAAAACTTCTTCTTTTATGAGAGGAGATTTCTTTAAAACTTGTTTTTGTTTAGCACAAATTGCTCCGGATAGGTATTTAAATGATTCTAAAAGACCGGGAGGATATGTTTCAATATCTACAACCGATTATAAAGGTGATCTTAATACTTCTAAGAGTTCTAGAACAATCTTGTATGATTTGTTAAATGCTAGGAAGCAAAAAAGAGATTATATATTTAGAGGTATTTATCCGGATGATAATGGTAGTAATTATGTATATTCTATTAAGACCGGTAAAGCAGAAACTATTCGTGTTGGTAAGGATAACGAATTACTACAAACATTACAAATATATAGAAACTTGTTTAATAGTTCGGGTGGTTTAGGTAGTTCAGGCGGTGGAGTTAGTTATAATATGGAACAGGGTGATATAAAACATTCAGGTGGTAAAAGTTCATTTAATGATATAAAAAATGAAGCATTATTTTCTTCAATAGTTGAAGAAGTGGCAAATGAAAACTTTATTAGGAAATTTACTCCTGCCGAACAAGCAGAACTAGCATTATATGTTAGTAGAGATTTATCGATAAACCCACAATTATCACGTGAAACATTAGATACTCTTCAGCAAAGTGGTGTTATAGCAGAAGATGAATTAAAAGATTTTGAAGGTGGACGTTCAAAAAGATAGTATTAGTTTTTAATACTATCTTTTATGTATTTTACAAAGTTTTTAACAACAAGACTTTTATTTTCTTTGTTATATACCATACCTAAATATTTTTCTTTTAATGTTAGGTTAATATCTAACTTAAATAATTTACCTGATTGTAATTCTTCTTTTATATCTTCTTCGTTTAAAAGACCTATGCCGAATCCTTCTTCTGTGAATTCTTTTATTAAAGTATTACTACTAAATTCCATTGCCGGTTTAATATGTATATTGTTTTCTTCACAAAAATTATCAAGTCTAATTCTTGTTGCAGTACCTTTAGTTAAAACTAATAGTGGAAGATTTTCTAAGTCTTTAATTGTTAGTTTTTTATTTTTATATTCAGAAAAGTCTTCATTTGCAACAAAACAGTCATGTAAATCTATCAATTTAAACTCGTTAAATTCTTGTGGTAAATTATATGGTAAATTGGTAAATATAACGTCTATTATTCCCATCTTTGCTTTTTTTATTATGTCTGAAGTTTTGTCAGTATAGATTTTAATATTTATATTTGGATGTGCTTTATGGAATGATTTTATGTAAGGCATTAAAAACTCGTGAATAATAGTTTTACTAGCTCCGATATTAATTGTACCTGATTCCATATTTGTTAAAGTTTTTAAATCGTTTTCGGCAGAATTAATTAAGTCCATAGCATCTTTTATTTTTTTATAGATGGCTTCACCGGCTTCGGTTAGCTCAACACCGTCTCTTTTTCTAATAAAAAGATTAGTATTAAGTTGGTCCTCTAAAGCTTTAATTGCTTTACTTATAGCGGGTTGACTTATTAATAATTCATTTGCTGCTCTTGATATACTTTCGTTTTTAGCAACATAATAAAAAGTTTTATATAGTTCTAAGTTTATATTCATAATTCCTCCTGATATAACTAATAGTTATATAACATATAAATAATATGTATTTTAATTATATCATGATTTAGAGTATAATACTAGTGCTTTTGGGGAAAAAGTAAAAAAATATAGGAGGTTAGTTATGAAAAGTGAATATTTGTTTTGCTTATATTATCAATATTGTAAATCTGTTGGTAAGAAGTATGATAAATTTAATATTTTGAATGATACAGATTTTGTTGAATGGGTAAGTAGATTATATAAGCAAACTAAGATGTATGGTGATTATTTGTCTTTTTTAGATATAAATTTGTCA
>CAZTTM010000019.1:0-2862 GCA_964616035.1 uncultured Muribaculaceae bacterium | reverse complement strand
GATGGTTTAGGCTTTTATTATGACACAGCAAACGATGATTATTTTGCTTGTGTCAAAAGTGAGAGAAAAGTTAGAAAATTAATTAAATAAAATTATTTTAAGGAGAATTATAATGAAAAAAGAAATGTTAATAAAATTAAAAAATAAAATAGAAAGTAAATATGTTAGTTATGATGTTAATGATACTGGGGATATTATTTCATTATTTGAGATTGAACAGAGAAAAAATGAAAGAGGTGCAATTAATAATTTAGAAAATTATTTAGAAAGTTTAATTGTTAAATTAGGCATTGATGGAAAGAAATATGATGAATTATCAATATCTGCTATTTGTAAATTATTTTATAAAGCTGAGGATATGGATAGAGAGAAAAATGTTCCATTAGTGGATGCTAAACCTTTATCTGATTTTGTTGTTATATCATTTGGTTGTTATAAGGCAATAGATGGTGATAGTGTATTTGATTCAGATCCAGAGGAAATATATAGTGGCTGTTATAATGAGTTTATTGTATCTTTTGATGAGTTTAAAAGTATTTTAGTAGATAATGGTTTTGGTATTAATTCAATTAAATCTTTTGCAGATATAGAAAACTCTATAAATAATGATAGAGTTCCAGTTGCTTTCTTTACATTGAAGTTTCCTAAAAATAAAAGTAAAATCAAAGAAAGAATTTAGTTATATATTTGAAGGGGGTAATTTGGTTATGAATGAATTATTTAATCAAATATCTAGTTTTGATAAATTGAAGTTAACAGAAGCTCAAGAACTTTATAGAAAAGCGATAAGTGCTAGTAATGATTCATTAAAGAAAGAGTATATGGATAAGTTAATATTAGAGACACTTTATGTTGTATATAATTATATATCTAGAAATAATTTAGTAGTTTTATCAACACGTTTATATGATATCGATGATATTATTAGTGCTTTTACAGAGGTATGGATACAAAAGATATATAATGGAGAATTATTAAGTATTAGTAAATATTCAAATTTATTTACAACGACATTCTTTAATGAAGTTTATGAAAAATTAGGAGGTTCTGACTTCTTAATATGTGATTTATTCGGTTGTAGTGTTGATGAATTTATAAATCTGTTTAATAATTATGTTGAATTAAGAAGAAGCAATGAAAAATTAAATTATGATTTACTTAGAGAAATGTTTTATGATTCTATTTGTCATTCTTTTGCAGAAGATATTTTATTACTATTTGAAAAGATGTATATAAACTTAAATATGGATATAAATGATATTAATAAGACAACTATTAAAAATTATTTAAAGTTAATTATTGATATTAGTATGTTTGATGATATAAGTGGTAATATAGTAGATAGAAATGATATGGAAAAAGATATTATTAATAAGAGTGAATGTCAAGCATTTATTAGAGATGTTGATTTAGCAATGAAAGATGAAAGAGAGAAAAATATTATTTATCAAAGATATGGTTTAGGTGGTTGTGATACAAAAAAATATTGGGAAATTGGTAAACAATATGGTATTACAAAAGATAGAGTTAGGCAGATAGAAGCCCATGCTTTAAGAAAATTAAGATATCCATCACGTAAATTAGTAAGATATTATAAAGAAGGAGTGATTTTATGAGTAAATATAGTAAAGAATTAATTATTAGTTATATTAATGGTGATGATTTAGGAAATTATTCAGTTGATGAATTAGAAAATGATAAATATTTTATGATGAAAGTTATTGAATATTCAAATGATAAAGAAATGTATAATTTATGTTCAGATAGTGTTAAGAAAGATTATGAGTTTGTTAAATATATGGTTTTAAAGTTTAAGAGTGATATTAGTTTTATTAAGAATGTAGCAGATTATTTCTTGGATAATACAGATACTGATTATGAGAGAATCGAATTAGTTATTATTATGGAAGAATTAACAAAGGATATTAAATATAGTGCTATTAGTGAAGCAATATATTCTGGTAAAAGAGTATTATTTGAATTAAGTAAGTTAAAAGATGAAGAGGTAGAAAGAAGTATTGGATTTGGCTTCTTATTAATATATGATTCTTATAATCATAGTGAAATAATTTTAAAGCATTATGCTAAAAAGATGATTGAAGAAATACTTAGCGAATGCAATTTAGAAAAAATATTACATGAAAGATTTAAGAGACCTGAAGATATAAATAATAGTGGAATAAATAATTGTATGCTTAGTATTATTGAAAGATATGATTCGATGTTAGTATCGTATGCTAGTGCTCATTTAGAAGTATTAATACCTTTTAGAGAAAGAATAATTAAAGTTCAAAAGAATTGGGATAGATATATTTCTATGGATGAGAGAAAAATATATGAAGATATGTTATATAAGATTTATAAATATATGGAAGAAGTAGATAGTATTTTTACGGAAACATTTTTGATATATTATATAAGTAAAAAACTTGGTATTATAGAGAAGATTAAGCAATATGATTGTATAAGTGATGAAATGTATGAATATATTGTTCAAGGACTTGATAATGATAGTGAAGACTTTGTTGATCAAATTTTAAAAAATAGTGTTGTTGATCGAACTTGTTATAATACAGTTTATAATATTATGACAACTTCATTATATGGAAATAGTAAACCTGAAGAAAGTACTGATGAGAAGAAAACTAATAGATGTAGAGTCTTAAAATTAGATTTAAATAGTAAGAAGGAAGAAGAAAATAAATAAACTAGGACATTGAGTTCTAGTTTTTATATATATTTTTTAACATAATAAAGATGCTGTAAGGTTATATAAATAATATTTGATGTAGTAGCAAGTATTAAACTCCAGATACCTATTTTTAAATAACTCGTAGTGAATAAAAGAATTGTTCTTATGAT
>CAZTTM010000018.1:0-12538 GCA_964616035.1 uncultured Muribaculaceae bacterium | reverse complement strand
AAAATTATTATAATTACTTTGATATGTTAGATATTCCCTTTTATAAAGATCGTGAATACATGAAAACAGATATCTATGAAAAAGATAATAAATACATCATAGAAATAGATTTACCAGGGCTAAAAAAAGAAAATATCAAAATAAACTATGAAAATGGTTATCTAACAATTAATGCAAATCAAAATATTTTAAGCCAAGTAAATGATAACTATATTAGAAGAGAAAGACTATATGGTGAAATAAGAAGAAGCTTCTTTATTGGAAATAAAAAAGAATCTGATATTAAAGCACTTTATAAAGAAGGAATACTAACAATTACTTTTCCCAAAGAAGAATTAAGCAAAAAATCAAACAAAGGTATAAATGTTGAATAATAACATTTATGTCTTTTCATTTACAAAATAAAGTATTTGTATTAAAATAAACATAAAGAAAAGGAGATTAACTATTTATGAATTTAAGTGATAAATGGACAGATTATGAAATATTAGCAACTGGTAATGGTATGAAACTAGAAAGATTTGGTAATATTATCTTAAATAGACCTGACCCTCAAATAATATGGAGCAAAACTAATAATCCAATTTGGAATACATGGGATGGATACTACCATCGCTCAGCAAAAGGTGGTGGATATTGGGAATTTAAAAAAAACTTACCCGAATATTGGACCATTAAATATCATGATTTAACATTCAAAGTATCCCCTACTAACTTTAAACATACTGGAATATTTCCTGAACAAGCAACTAACTGGGATTATATAACTGAGAAAATTAAATCATGTCAAGAAAAAGAGATAAGAATATTAAATCTATTTGCCTATACTGGATGTGCTACAATAGTAGCATCTCATGCTGGAGCAACCGAAGTAGTTCACGTTGATGCCTCAAAAGGTATGGTAGACTGGGCAAAAGAAAATATGAAACTATCCCATTTAGAAAATAACAAAATAAGATTTATAGTTGATGATGTTATAAAATTCTTAGAAAAAGAAAAAAGAAGAGGAAGAACATATCACGGTATTATAATGGACCCTCCTAGTTATGGACGCGGGCCAAACAAAGAAGTATGGAGATTAGAAGATAATCTACAAGAGTTATTAGATAAAACTAAAGATATCCTAGATGAAAATTATTCTTTTCTATTAATTAATTCCTATACAGCAGGAATATCACCAACATCACTAAATAATATTCTAAAACAAACATTTCCAAATAGTCAAATAATAACAGGAGAAATAGGACTACCAATAACTGAAAATAATTTAGTCCTACCATGCGGTATATATGGAAAAGTATCCAAAAATTAATATTATTTACGAAGATAACCATATCCTAGTTGTTGAAAAGCCAATAAATATTCCCGTTCAAGAAGACTCAACAAAAGATATCGACCTTCTAACTATTCTAAAAAAATATCTAAAAGAAAAATATAACAAACCAGGTAATGTTTACTTAGGACTTGTTCATCGCTTAGATCGACCTGTCGGAGGAATTATGGTTTTTGCCAAGACAAGCAAAGCAGCATCCAGATTATCAAAAAGTATTACTACAAATAACTTTCACAAAACATACTATGCTGTAGTCATTGGTAATTTAAAAAAAGAAGATAAACTAGTTGACTATCTTAAAAAAAATTCTAAAAATAATATATCATACATATCTAACAATAAAGAAGGAAAACTATCTATTCTAACATATAATTTAATTGCTAAAAAAAATAATCTTAATCTAGTAAAAATAAAATTACAAACAGGAAGATCACATCAAATAAGAGTTCAATTTGCATCAAGAAATAATCCCCTAGTAGGAGATCAAAAATATAATAACCAAGAAAAAAATAATACCCAAATTGCTTTATTCGCTCAAAGTATTACTTTCCCCCATCCAATAACTAAAGAACCATTAACCTATTCATTACCATTACCAAATAGATACCCATTTAATATCTTTAAATAGGTATCTTTTACTTTAATCTAAGCCTAACAATTGTACACCCACAATTAAATATATCAGTATTATAACTAATAACATTTTTATTAACCTTAAGCATCTCATAGACACTATTTTTAACAATACCTTCCCCTATACCATGAATTACTATAATTGTATCAATACCTAATATAATATTTTCATCAATAAAGTCTTTAACCCTAACCTTAGCAATATCACCAATTTCCCCATGTAAATCTATTGAAGGATATCTACTTAAAAAAATATCATCAATCATAACATCACTTCCAAAGCAATTATATATAAAATATCTATTCTTGTAAAGGAAGTATTACTAAAGTCTTTGTCCCCTTACCTAATGTTGATTCATAAACAAGTTCTCCATTATGTGCCTTAACTATCTCATTAGATAAACTAACTCCTATTCCAGTACCATTTCTCTTCGTAGTATAAAACATATCTTTTACTTTATTTAAAGTTTCTTTATCCATTCCACAACCATTATCCTCAATATAAATATATACTTTATTACATTTAACATAACTACCTAAAGTTATTAATCCATTACTTTCAATAGCCTCAATACTATTCTTAATTATATTTAAAAAAACTTGTCTAAGACGATTATAATCCCCCATAACATATCTTTCCTCATCCTCTGCCAAATACTTAAACTCAATATTATTATTCTTAAATAATAAACTATATTCATCATATACATCATCTAAAAATAAATTAATATCAATACTCTCTTTATCTATCTTAATCTTACTATACTCTAAAAAATCAGTCATAATATTTAAACTTTTATTAACTTCTTCTTTAATAATAAGAATATATTTATTTAATTTAGCAGAATCATTTACATCTAACATATCCAAATATCCTTTACAAACGGCAATAGGATTTTTAACTTCATGTGTAAGCTTAAACAAAGAATTTTTAATTTCCCTCTCCATTGCCATATTCTTAACTTCACCATATAAGCTAACGATTTTATCTCCCAAAGAAAATAAATATAATATTAAGAAACTTAATAAATAAAATATAAATACAATTAAAAATATATATAACAAATCAATAAAATCACTACCCGTCTTATAATAACTAATTTCAAAAGCCAAATAAAAGCCTTGAATAACTGCTATAAAAAATAAAAACTTATTAAAATTCTTCCCTTTTTTTATAAATATTAAATAATTAAGCCAATATAATATATATTTATGAATAATTAACTCCGCACCAATATTTTTACAATACAAAAGATAAATAACAATTATTAAAGATAGTATAATACCTAATACCTCTTTTTTCTTAATATAAGCAATAACAATAGGAATATTACAAAGTAATAATATCCTACTATCTATAACAAAATCATTATATTTAAAAACTAAATACAAAGAAGATAATAATGTAAATAGCAATAATAAATCAGGAACCTTCTTCTCGCTAATGGCTAAATAACAATAAATAAAAAAATAAACAAATACAGGAAAAATTACAAGAATAACATTAAACAATACTTCATCTAAAATACTCATTATATCACCAAAAATAATATAACAAAAAACGACAAAATATTTTGTCGAATTATGTCGAATATATAAAATTATTTTAATTGATCAATATATTTCTTTAACTGTTTAGCACCACTACTAAATATTATTTTAAGTTGATCATCAATCTCAACTACCCCTTTTGCACCTAATTTAATAATTCCCTCTTTATTAGCCTTGCTAACATCCTTCAAGGTAACCTTAAACCTAGACATCTCAACCTCAGTCTCAACAATATTATCCATACCACCTAAATATTCAACCAATTTATTAAACTCTAACTTAATATCCTTCTTACTGCTTTTAGCTATTGCCCAAGCAATAATAAATAATACTACTACTATTACAACGTGATAAACTTGTATTTGCATATTCATCCACCTCGATTATATTATACAATAATTTGACAAATTAAACAACACTTATTATTCTCTATTGTTCCCTATAATTAAATATGGTATAATAACATAATAGAGAAAAGGTGGTAGTAAATGAAAAAAAATAAGCAAATTAAACATAAAAGAAAAATAAATTATCAAAAACTATTTAATACAATAAGTATAGGATTTATATGTGCATGTATCCTATTCTATGGAGCTAGATTTACATCATTATACATAAAAAATAAAAAAGTAGAAGAAGAAAATGTAAATACACTATATAAAGTAGTATTCAATACAAATTATGGTAAAGAAAACTTTGTAGATGTTGGAGGTAATCATTATTTTAAAAATGAAGTTGACAATAACTACGTAATGTACTCTAATATCCTATGGCGTATAGTAAAGATAAATACAGATAACTCACTAGCTTTAATTAGTGAAAATCCACTTGTCAGTCTAGCATAGAAAGAAGAATCAACATTTGAAGAATCATACTTAAATAAATGGCTAAACACTACTGAAGAAGAAAATACAGGAATTCTTGAATCAAATTTAAATAATCCAGAAAAATATTTAATCAAAAATGAAACTTGCCTTGACGTTATTGACAAATTATCAAACCAATTATGCGACACAACATATACTGATAAATATATTGGACTATTATCAACAAGTGACTATGTAAATACTGGAGCAGAAACAAGCTTTATAAATAATAATACTAAATTCTATCTAAGTAATACAACAGATACTAATAAAATATGGTATATAACAGACACTAATAAAGTATCATATTCAGATGGTACTGATTTGATAGGATTACGAGCAGTAATTACTGTTAAAGGAAACACAAATGTAGAAAGTGGAAATGGCACATTAAATAGTCCATATAATTTTGAAAGTGAAAAAAGTTTATTTGGTTCTTATGTAAAACTAGGAGAAGACACATGGCGTATTTATCAAGTTAATGAAGAAACAATCAGTCTTGTATTAAATAACTTACTAGAAGTAAATAATGAAACAGTAGAAAGAATTTATGCTAGTAGTGGATATAACTATAACACAAGTAAATGGAATACCTTAGCCTACTACTTAAACAACACTTATTTAAATAGTCTATCATATAAAAATAATATTGAATTAACAAGTTGGGCTAACGGATATTACGGAGCTGATAATAACTATAACTATATAGAAGCACTAAATGATACTAATGAAGCCTACATAGGATTATTAAATATTTCAAACATTAGATTAAATAATGAAATTAAGAATTACTTTTTAATGAATGGAAGCACTAAAAATGGAAGTCTAATTTATCTAGCAAGTAATAATGGAACTATATATTCAACATCATCTGATGAAAAAAACTATATATTACCAACAATTACAATAAAAAAAGAACTATTAACTAAAGGAGAAGGAACTATTGATAGTCCTCTTGAAATGGAGTAAAAACATGAATAGAAAAAATAAAGAAAAAGATATAGATGAAGAAATAAATAAAAAAGCCAAGAAAAAAAAGAAAAAATGCAAAATATATCCCTTAACTATAATATGTATTATTATGGATCTATTAGCCATTGGAGGTTTCATAATAACATATGGTCCATGGGATTACCTAAGAAATATCTATGTAACTACTGCAATGAAAACAAAAGAACATCAATACCTAGCAAACGTATTTTATAGTGATGCTAAAGTTCAAGAAATAATGAATAAAAACTATTTCATTGAAATTGATGAAGATGTCAATATGGATGATATTATTATTGATACATCTGAAAAAGATAGTTATGATAATAAATATGATGAAGCTATATTAACAAGAGATGAAGGAAATGATTTATATAAAATATTAGATATTAAAGTTGGAACAAGCGATGCATATATTGTAGCAATATATCACCCAGAAAAAGTAAAATTAATATCAAAAGAAGTACTTGGCACAAAATATGGTGAAAGAGTATTCACTATGTGTAAAAGATATGGTGGTGTTGTATGTATCAACGGTGGAGGATTTGTTGACTATGGATGGGGATCAGGAATACCAGTTGGATACGTAATTGAAAACTCAACGATTAAATGGTCAGATGGAGACTCAAAAACAACAAGAGGAAATATTATAGGAATGACTGATGAAGGAAAACTAATGTTAATGTCCAATGCAACTGGACAAGAAGCACTTGAAGCAGGAATTACGAGTGGAATGGAATATGGACCATTCTTAATAGTAAATGGTAAAGCATTAGAAATATATGGAGACCCATGGGGAAAAGCACCACGAGTAGCAATCGCTCAAAGAAAAGATGGAGTTCTACTCTTCCTAGTTGTTGACGGAAGAAATTATATCAACGGAGCATCTCTACAAGAAATGATTGATACTTTACTAAAATATGGTGCATATAATGCAGCAAACCTTGATGGAGGTCAATCAACAACCCTAATTGTAAACGATAAATTATATAATAACCCACCTGCCGAAGCTAAAAGTACCTACGGACGTTATGTAATTACAGGTTGGGGACTAATCCCATAATCAAAAGAAGTTCACATTAAACTTCTTTTTTCTTACTCAAATTATTAATTGTTGAAACTACTATCTGATACTTATCATTACGCCTCTCCACTCTACCATAAACATCAATAATATCACCAACATTAATACTATTATTTTTATTATAAACATTTGGAAAAAGTATTAAATCAACAGTGCCATACTCATCATTAGCGCTCATAAAAGCCATAACATCATTCTTCTTAGTAGTAATTTCCTTAATATATTCAACTACTAAAATAATATTAATATTATATCCAAAAAGTTTAGGAATAATTAAAGTATTATTTTTATTATTATATTTACTAACTGGATGATAAGACAAATAAAACCCAAAAACATCTAATTCTATCTTCACCAATTCATCACTACTATACTCCTCATATTCATCAACTAAAGGCTTCTCAATATCAATTGATCCCATATTCTTAGAAAGTTCAGCATAATTAATAATAGTATCCAAATTTTCTATTAAAGTCTTTTTATTATATCCCAAAGAATCAAAACATCCTGCTAAAATTAAAGAAGTAAGAACTTTTTTATTAATACTAGATTGATATAATCTCTTAGTAAAAGATATAAAATCTTCAAAATCTGCCTTCTCTCTCTCTCTAATTATCTCATTTATAACAATAACACCAACATTTTTTATAATTGCTAAAGGACATCTAATTCCCGTAGCTTCTGTTATATATTTATTACCACTTTTATTAATATCAGGAAGCAAAATATTTACATTATTTCTTCTAACCTCCGCTATATACACTTTAGTCTTTGCAGGATTACTAATACTATTAGAAAGTAAACAAGTCATAAAATACTTATAAAAATATTTCTTTAAAAACGCCATTTTAAATGCAATTATAGCATACGCTACCGAATGAGATCTATTAAAACCATAATTAGCAAACTTAAGAATTAAATCAAATATTTTATTAGCAACATCATCACTATATCCTCGCTTAATACTTTGACTAATAAATCTAGGCCTTTCTCTTAAAATAACTGCTTCATTTTTTTTAGACATTGCTCTTCTTAATAAATCAGCATCAGCATAACTATATCCCGCCATAACTCTAGATATTTCCATAATTTGTTCCTGATATATAATTATACCGTAAGTAGACTCTAAAATAGGCTTTAAATCATCATGCAAATAAATGACCTTTTCCCTACCTTCTTTTCTCCTAATATATAAATCTATATTATCCATCGGCCCGGGTCTAAATAATGCAATAGCGGCTATTAAATCCTCTAAATTATTAGGTTTTAACTTAGATAAAAACTGTTTCATACCATCAGACTCAAATTGAAATATACCATCAGTATCAACATTTCTAAATATTTCAATTGTATTTTTATCATCAACTGGAATATTCGCAAAAGTAATATTAATCTTCTCTTTAGCCCGAATCCTATCAATAAGTTCTGCAATCATAGTTAAATTACTTATACTAAGAAAATCCATCTTAAGGAGTCCTAAATCCTCCAAATATTTCATTGAATATCCACTAACATACATATCAAATTGTCCATGATACAAAGGAACTATTTCATCAATATCTTTATTACACATAATTATCCCCGCAGCATGTATTGAAACATGACGAGGAAGCCCCTCTAAATGAAGAGAAACATCATATAACTTCTGAAGTTCTACTGAAGAATTAATAATATTCCTAAGTCCAATATCATTCCTATATGAACTAGCAAGATCACTAGTTAATAATTTACAAATATTATCTACCTTATAACTAGATATATTCATAACCCTAGCTACATCTCTAATAACCTGCTTAGCACCAAGAGAATTAAAAGTAATAATACCCGCTACCCTCTTTGCACCATACTTATTAATAACATAATCAAATACTAAATCTCTCTTTTCAGCATCAAAGTCTATATCAATATCAGGCATTGTAATCCTCTCAGGATTCAAAAATCTCTCAAACAATAAATTATATTTAATAGGATCAATATCAGTAATACCTAAAGTATAACTAACTAAACTTCCCGCAGCAGAACCTCTTCCTGGGCCTACTAAAATATTATTAAACTTAGCATATTTAACATAATCCCAAACTATTAAAAAATAATCACAAAATCCCATTTGATTAATAACACTAAGCTCATACTCTAATCTATCTTTATATACTTTATTAACATTATTATTAAGTCTTTTATTTAATCCCTTTTCACAAAGATTCTTTAAATATTCATAACTATTTACACTATCATTATAAACAGGTAATAAATTACTCTCCTTAACAAAAGTAATATTACAACTATTATAAATATAATTATAATTATTTATATCATTACTATCTAGTTCTAACTCATTAGGAATCATAAGATACTTACCTATATCTTTATTTAATTCATATTCTCCTAAAATTTTCTGATATTTTATCATTGATAAATAATCTAAATACTTATAATCATTCTTACTTAAATAACATACCTCATTAATAAATACATAGTTATTACTCTTCATCATATCTCTATCTTTTATGTTATTATAACCAACAAACTTATCTTTATAAATATTATATACATCATCATCAAAAAACTGAATAGGCATAATTAATATTACATCACTACTATATTTTTTTAAATCATCAATAGATAACTTATCATCAGAAATAATTGTTGCTAATTTAATTAAGCATTTATACCCCATAATACTTTTAGCATACAATAAAAACTTTTTTTCATTATATGTAATTTCAATACCCACAATAGGCTTTATATCATACTTCTTGCAACAATTATAAAACTCCATAACCCCAAACATATTACCTTCATCAGTAATAGCTAAAGCCTTATATCCTAACTCTTTAGCCTTACCAACTAATTCATCAATTTTAATTAAACTAGAAAGCATCGAATAACTAGTCTTAACATATAAAGCCACATAATTCATAAATACCTCCTATATTTTATAAAAAAAGAAAACATATATTTTCTCCTTTTTATCTAAAAATAATTATTGCCAATATTATAACACCAACAACAAGTAATAATCCAAGACCAATCAACATTGAATAACCCTTTTTATTTAACTCACTAAATAAATTAATCATAAATATATCTCTATCTTTATTAGATTTAGTAACCATTACACCTTTATAAGTAGTTAACTCCTCCCTATGTCCTTCCGATAATACTTCTTCTGGAGATAAAGTCTTTAACATAACAATCTTCTGTCCCTCATAAACAGAATAATGCAATACAATATTTCCATGAACTTGGGCAAACATCTTATCAGTAGGTAATTTTAAATCATAATTTGTAATACCATTCTCTTTATCAGTAGAAACAACAACACCCTGAAAATTACCTTCACGTAAAGCAGGATAATATTCAAACAATAATTTCTTATACGCTAACATATTATATTTTTTTATAGCTTTTTCTTTCTTTTTAAACTCATTTTCATTTACATAATCAATAATATATGCTCTATTCATAAACTCACCAACTAAAATCTAAAAATTAAATACAATACACCAAGTGCAACAACACTAATAATTAAAGCCAAAATAGTTGTCCTTGCAAATCCAGCACTCTTAAAACCAATATCATCCGTAAAAATATTACTCTTCTTAAACATATTTTTCTTAACCCTTAAACCATCTGCTAACTTATAATTACCATTCATCTTAACATCCATATTATCATCAGATTCAATTATCATTGAAGATAACTCCCCTTTTTCATTTTTAAAACTTTTTTCAAACTTACTCATATTATCCTCACTTTCTTTTATTTTCACTAATCATTACTTTTATATCAGCAAGTTGCTTAATTCTTTCAATAATTCTCTTAGCCTTAACTTTTTCAACACCATTCTTAGATACACTTAAATGCTCCTCTAACTCATTAATATTAAGATTAGAAGTAAAGAATGTTATCAAACCTTCATCCATACGATACTGTAAAATAGTACCTAATATCTCATCTCTACCCCAAGAAGTAGTAGTCTCCGCACCAATATCATCAATAAGCAACAATTCAATATTTTTAACTAAATTATAGTTATCTTGAAAATCACTATCACTAGAAAATGACGCCTTAAGACTTCTCAAAAACTCAGGAAAATATACAATAGCAACCCTATGATTTAACTTTGCTAACTCATTCAACATAGCAGTAAGTAAATAAGTTTTACCACATCCAAAATTACCCGTCAAATAAAGTCCCTTACGTTTAATCCCCTTTTTATAATCATCCAAAAATTCTTTAATCCATTTAATAACTTCAACTCTGTTCTTATCATCAATATGAATCTCTTTCATCGAAGCTCTCATTAATTCCTTAGGAATATTAAACGAATATACATTCTTTTGATAAGCAAGTTCTCTATCTAATTTCTTTTTATACTTACATGGAATATAATTAAATACTAAATTATTATCAACTACCTCAGGATAATAAACATAACCATTAACCTCATTACGACATTCTAATAAATTCTTACAACCCTTACAATTGCTTAACTCACAAGCACTATTCATAATAAGTGATGAATATTTAATTAATTCTGACCTATCCATATCTAAAGAAGAAACTACCTTTCTAAACATTGAATCATTCAAACACTCATCAAAATATTCATTAAGTTCATCATCAATATTACCATTATTACCAATAAAATTATTTATCTTATCCATCTATTGATACTCCTTTAACATCTCCACAAGCTTACTTTTCTCATCTTCATCTATTTCTTCCTTCTTAATGTTCTTATCAAACCATACTGGTATTTTTTCTTCCTTAGTAGTCACACTATTATTCTTAGAAATAGTACTTCTACCTCTATTATACTTCTTATGCTCTTTAATTGCAATATCCATTGCCTCATCTACAGTTTCAATTTTCATTCTCTGCCACTGCCCAGCAATTGTTTCTACAAAATTTCTCTCTAACTTATTATTATTTATCTTAAGTACATAATCTAATAAAACATTAACCACACCCGAATTCAAACCATAATCAATTGTCAAATCCTCAACAAGTTTTAAATCACGACGTGTTGGCTCAGCACCCTTAGCTCTACTCTTTAAAAAATTATAAGGAGATATATTTTCAAAAGTATATATTAACTTTGCTTTATTAGAGTTATCCCCAACTGGTGCTTTTAAATATTCTGGCTGTGTTCTCTCTACAATAGTTGGAAGAACACCCCCATGATCAAATTGATAATAATTTCTACAACTCTTCCTTAAATCATCCTTGTCAATAGAACCTCTTTCATTAATACAACCCTTAATTATATTTACCATATTTAATTCATCAATTTTATATAAATAAGATAGATTTATAATAAGAAGTCTAACATCTTTATTCAATAACTTATTAATATCAAAATTATTACTAAAAGACGACTCTAAAAATGAAAAATCAAAATCACTATTAATATTTAACTTAAGCTTATTATACTTTCTAATATCATCATTAGTTAATTCATAAGAAGTTAAAGGATGAGAATCAAAAACATCATCAAATGACTTAGAAACATCAGTATAACCAGATAAATTAATTCTAGGATATTTAAAATAACTAATTATATGATCATATTCAACCTTTCCAACATTACTATACAAAATAATATTTAACATTGGATGATTCAAAAACTCATGAGCACTAAGTGGAGAAAACAACTCATAAATATAACTATTAGTATCACCATTCTTAACATAAGAACGAATAAGCCCAATCGCCTCTAACTTAGTTCTAGCAATATAAATATCATCTAAAGATAAATGCATATTAGTCAATAAATGATGATGATTGTATTCTTCACTCATAATACCCAACTGATCTAAATCAGACCACAAAGAAAAATATAACATGACCGCTACTGACCCAATAACAGGTTGATAAAGCATATTTAATATTCTTCTATCTTCATCTCTTAAAACAGTCTTATTAACAACCAAATAAGTATCAGCAGGAAGTATTTTATTCTCCTTCATAACCATCACCAATCCTAAAACAATTCTATAATAAAATAATAAAAAAGTAAATTATAATCCTAAAAAACAACATAATAATTTGTTTTATAAACTTTACTATCAATTT
>CAZTTM010000017.1:0-12820 GCA_964616035.1 uncultured Muribaculaceae bacterium | reverse complement strand
ACACTAGAACCACATTTAGGACAATTGTTCATAAATACTTCCTCCTCCTCTTATCCTAAATATAATTCTAACATACTTTTAATCATATTCAAATTGTTTTTATCAAAAACACATAAAAAAAGTGGTCAACTCATTAACCACTACATAAATAAACTATTTTGCAGAAATATATTCTTTAGCCATTATATAATACTTAGCGCCTGATATAACAGATAATACTGCCGCAATAATTAATAAATAATCAGACACCCTAATAGGTATTAATTCAAATGGTAAATTAGAGAAAAATGTTAATGTTAAACCAACCATTAAAGTAGCAGTCTTTACTTTAGCAACAGGAATAGCCGCTACAGCTTTCCCTTTATTGCCAATCAACATTTTAATAGAATCAACAACAATATCTCTAGCAATTATTACAACAGCAATAACTGGACTAACCAACTGATTACAAGCTAAAACAACTAAAACAGTATTAGTTAATAACTTATCACTAATTGCATCAATCATTTTACCAAAATCAGTAACCATATTATACTTCCTAGCAATATAACCATCTAAAAAATCAGTTAAAGATGCAATTATAAATAAAATACCAGCAATTACATACTTAGAATTCAATAGAACTCTTTTACCAACAGTCCATACTGGGAACTCAATATTAAATTGTTCAAAAGGAACTAACAACAATATAAGAATTATAACTGACATAATAATTCTAGAAATTGTTATTTTATTTGCTTTATTCATCTTTCTCCTCCTATTACATATGTTATAACATTAGTAGTATTAACATTATTTCTATTTATAAAAAATAAACAACCACCTATTAACATAACAATAACAACACCAATTACAACCATTAACTTCCAATTAGTCTTTTTCGTACTCATACTAGTATATGGTGATACAACCTCTTTAACATCTTTTTGATTTCTTGCTTCTTCAATAGTTTCAATTGGTATTTTAGAAGTAAAATCAAATAAGAATTCATTAAAATCATCTAATATCTTTTCCGTATCTAATCCTAAATACTTCGCATAATCTTCAATTAATTTTTTTAAAGCAATAACGTCTTTAAAATCTTCTTTATTTCCTGACTCTAAACTAATTATTTGATTTGGTCTTAACTTTAAATCCAGAGCAGCTTCCTCAATCGAAACCCCATTCTCTTCTCTTTTTTCTTTTAACTTATTACCAATATCGTGCATAATATCCTTCCTAAAATATATAAATATTATCTTATAAGCCACGTTCTGTACCTATAAAAGGCGGCAAACATTTATCTATGATTTCTCATCCATCTTCAGGTTCATTTCCCATCCAATAGTTCCTCTACCAAAATTTGAGTTTCTCACTTATGGGGTTTACCTCGTTTCACCCTAAACATTTCTATTTAGATTCGTCCCTGTGGCACGTTAAATATTCATTTCATAGATTAATCCTTAGAAACAAATAAAGCCGTCAGCCTAAACTGCCTTAAGTTATTTTTTCCTTAAGCATAAACACTACTATCATCTCAGATAGTGTGAGCGTGGACTTTCCTCTATAACAATTGTTATAGCGTTTGCCCAGATAATATCATTTATTGTTCTTTACCCAAAACAATCTTTTCTAATTGTGATATTCTTCTAATAATATCTACATTAGTAACTTCTTTTTCATCAACTTTCAAAGCTTGCAAACTTAATTTTAAGTCTCTTACTTCTTGCTTTAATTCCTGATTTTCATTAGCAAGTTGTCTCTTATCATTTTCTAAAGTACTAATAATATTATCATATTCGTTATAATCACGTATAATAATATCTAAAAACTTATCAACCTCTTGCAAACGATAACCACGTGCATCAATCTTAAATTCTTTTTCTAATATATCTTGTTTTGTTAATTCAATATGACCTTGATACATATATTTCACCCCTATCACATTAAATAATAAGCAATGACATCACTGTCAAACAAATTATAGCATAATTTTACCTAATAGTCAAATTAAGTTATCCCGACTCCTAACATCATATTTATCATAAGAATATATCTTAACATCTATAGGACTTACAAACTTCATAAATAATAAATCCTCTATAACAATATCCATAGCCTTACCTAGCTTAAAAGAATACTCTATACCATCTAAAAAATCACTTCTAGAATCTGCTAACTTTCCAATCTTTAAATTATTAGCCATATATACCGTCATACTAGTATTAATAGTCTTATAATCAACTCTAATAATATCCTCTATTATTAAACTACCACTACCACTTAATTGAAAAGTAATAGGTCTAATCTCTGCCTTAGGAATAATTTTCTTAAGCATTTTCTTATCCATATAATTAATAACACTACCACAAGATACAATACCAGGAGTATCAACAATAGTTAATTTATCATTAATAACTATATCTATCTTATCTAAAGTAGTAGAAGGATACATACTCTCGGTAATATTAGGATTCAAACTTGTATAGTTCTTAATAATCTTATTAAGTAAAGTAGACTTTCCACTATTAGTATTACCAACTAAATAAGCATACCCTGTCTTATTATATTTATTAATTTTATTATATAAACTATCCAAATTATAATTCTTAATACTACTAACAACCTCTATATCCACAACATTGTGGATACTCATATTCTCTATATATTTAATTATTTTATAATCTTTAATAGACTTAGGTAATAAATCTCGCTTCGTAATAACTAATAATACACGTTTAAACTTACTTAATAAATCTAAATTTAAATTAAGAATATTAACAACAAATACTACTAAATCATCATTATTAATTTTATCTAATACTTTTTCAAAAGAAGAATTATCTTTACTAGTATTCTTATAAACACCATAATATCTTAATCTAAAACATCTCTCACATAAATCTTTATTAATATCATCAACATAACCATCTTTATTACTATCTATATCTTGTAGTACTATTCCACATCCACTACATCTTTTAATCATAATATTTGCCTCTCTTAAAAATACCCCTCTTTTCTAAAATATTTAATACCTTACGTTCAAAAGACCTACAAAATATTCTAGTAGCCAAACGATCCTTATTAGACATAGGATTAACTAAAATAGTAGTTATACCAACCTTATTGCCCCCTAAAACATCAGTCATAACTTGATCACCAATAATAGCAACATCAGAAATATTATAATTAAACTTCTTTATTACCCTTAAAAACTTTCCACTAAAAGGTTTTCTACTATTATAAGAACAATCAACCAATAACCTATCTTTAAAAGGTTTTAACCTATTTTTAGAAGCATTACTAAATATTATAACCTTAAAATCCATATCTTTTAAATCATTAATAAAATTAATCAATCTCTTATTAGGTTCTTTCTCTACAAAAGGTACTAAAGTATTATCTAAATCAAAGAATAAACATTTAATACCAGATTCTTTTAATTTATCATAATCTATATGATATATACTCTTCTGATATATATCAGGTCTAAATAACTCTATCATTATATCACCAACTCTTTTAATAATTGTACTAAATTTTCTATCAAATGTCACTAACATATTTTATTATTTATATCTATATAATATATTAGGATGTGATATTATGTTATTTAATATACTAAACTATATAACTCAAAACTTAATGTTCTTTACTGGCTCATACTCTAATAATGTCTTTCCAGAACCTTTACCTAAAAAATTAGAAGAAGAATATATTACTAAAGCTTGTAATGGTGATAAAGAAGCCAGAAATAAATTAATAGAACATAATCTAAGACTAGTTGCACATATAGTAAAAAAATTTGAAACCAAAGAATATGATGTAGATGACTTAATAGGTATTGGCACTATTGGTCTAATTAAAGGCATAGATACATATTCACCCAATAAAAAAGTAAAACTAACAACATATGCTGCTAAATGTGCTGAAAACGAAATATTAATGTACTTTCGAGCGGATAAAAAGAATAACTCAAATATAAGTATTTATGATGAAATAAGTTATGACAAAGAAGGCAATAAAATAACTATCTTAGATATACTAAAAACACCAGATCCTGACTTTACTGATGAAATATACAAAAAAGATAATATAAAACTATTAAAAAAATATATAAACTTACTAAATAAAAGAGAAAAAGAAATCTTAATAGATAGGTATGGCTTAGAGGGGAAAGATGAACTAACCCAAAAAGAAATAGCTAAAAAACTTCATATCTCTAGAAGTTATGTATCAAGAATTGAAAAAAGAGCTACTACTAAAATATTAAGAGAATTCATTAAAAACCAGCAAAAATAATTGACAAGCCCATATATTTATAGTAATATTAAAATGCGTGTATTTTGAGGAGGGACAATTATGGCAAAGAAAGAAACAAGCAAGAAAACAAGAAAAGTTAATAACAGACCTAACTGCTTAAAAATAACAAAAAGAGCACAAAAAGTTAATTTACAAACTATAACATTAGCAGATGGAACAAAAGTAAGAACAAGTGCTAGAGAAGCAAGAACTGCAAAAAAAAATAAATAACTATATGTTAAATACTAATATATAGTTTTTTTATGCACCAAAAAACTTCACGAAATATTACTCGTGAAGTTTTAATATTCTATATAAGCATTATAGCAAGTACTAAACAAATTACTATAAATAAATATAAGAATAATCTCCAAATATACTTTAACCAAGTAGTATATGGAACATCTAAATAAGTAAGTACTACTATTAATAGTAAACTAGTTGGACCTGCTATATTAGCTAAGCCATAGAAACTTTGGAATAATACAGCAAGAACTGGATACAAAGCTTCATCTTCAACTAAAGTAATAATTGAAGAAAATACACCAATAGATGTATAGTACAAATCAACATGTAATATACTACCAACAAAACTATATAAACCAGCAAGACCAATATTATATTCAGAATTACTAATTAAAGTAGATAAGAAGCCATGATTATAAGTTACAACTAAAACACTATAAGCAAGTACAACAATAAGTGCAGAAGGTAGTAGTTTTTTCATTCCACTTACAAAAGCATCAACATACTCATCAAACTTAATATGACTAATAAATTTAACTATTAGACTAAGTATTAACATAATAATCATAGGCATCATATAATTACCTAAACCATTACTATTCCATTCACCTAAAGCAGTAAATGAACTAGAAATTAAATTACCAAAAATAGAAAAGTCTTCAGAACCTAAGCCTACTAACCAAGTATGAAAATCAGAAAATATTTCTACATCAAACAAAGTATTCCATGGCATAACTCCAATAACAGTATATACAAATAAAAATGCAAATACTACTATTAAAGGCCAAGACTTAACTTTCTTATAATCACCTTTAACTTCATTTACAAGTAAATTATCACTATCGGTATTTAACTCATACTTAACTTTTTTATCTTTAACATTTTTAATATGTTTATTAACATAAAAAATAAGTAAAGCAACACCAAGCACTAATAATAATAATTTAGGAAATACATTAGCGAATTTTTCTTCAACACCAACAAATTCTTCCATAGAAGTAGTTGTTGTACCATAATAATTATTAGGATCTCTAAATGTTAAAAATATACCACTTATTATACCAATAACTGAAGAAACTACTGTAGCACTAATTGCTACTAATTTGTCATATCCAAGTAATAAAATAATAGATATAACAAATGGAATAAACATAAATATTAGCATATCCATTCCAGTTAAAGAACTAATTAAAGCAAATATAATAATAACTAAATAAATAAACTTATTACCAAGTTTTTTAGTTTTACTAACAATACTATCTAATAATTTCTTATAACCACTTGATTTACTTAATACTCCATAGAATCCACCTACTATTAAGATGAATAAGAAAATATCAAAAAAGAAATATAAAGATCTAATAGCATTTAAAAATAAATCTCCAAAGCCAACATAAGTCTTAACATCATTTCTTCCGAGAGCAATCCAACTAATGATTACTAATAGTACTAAAATCATACTAATTACTTTAAATAAACTGTGTTTTTTCATATTATCCTCCTCATGATAATAATATCACAATATTTATATAATTTGCAATATATAATATAAAAAAATAGCATATATTACCTATATACTATCTCATTTTTTATTTATTTTTCATTTGAGGAAATAAAACTACATCTCTAATAGATGGTTGATTAAATATTATCATCATCAATCTATCTATTCCAAATCCAAGGCCACTAATAGGAGGCATACCTTGTTCCATAGCTCTTAAGAATCCTTCATCAAGATCCATAGTCTCATCATCACCCTGCGCTTTAGCCTTTAATTGATCCTCAAATGCCTTTCTTTGAACAACAGGATCAACTAACTCAGAATAAGCTTTACATAACTCTGTACCACATACCAATACCTGAAATACATCAATCATACGCTTATCATTATCATTTCTTCTAGCAAGAGGAATCATAACAGCAGGATAATTATAAATAATAGTTGGCTCCACTATATTTGCCCTAACTAACTTCTTATAACAAAAATCAATTATTTGACTTAAAGACTTATAATCATTTAAATCCTCATAACTAAATAAACCCGCCTCAACAATTTTATCTTTTAACTCACTAGGTTCTTCAATATCAAGAAAATCAAAACCAAATACCTTACGCATTTCTTCTACATAATTAATTCTAGTCCAATTCTCTTTTCCAAAATCAATAACATTACCATTATATTCTATACAAGTAGTACCTACTAGTTCCATAAGTAAACCTTTAATAAACTTTTGATAAAACTTAATATTATCTTCAAAATTCCAATATGAAACATACCACTCAACTTGTGTAAACTCTTGTAAATGCTCAGTATCCATACCTTCATTTCTAAAGCATTTTGCAACCTCATATACTCTATCAAAGCCTCCTGCTATACATTGTTTCAAATATGTTTCTGGCGCTATTCTTAAATTACAATCCATATCCAAAGCATTATGATGTGTATAGAAAGGTTTAGCAGATGCCCCACATACAGCATTCTGTAATATAGGTGTCTCAACTTCTAAAAAGCCATTTCCCCCAAGAAACTTATGAATAAAAGCATATAACTTACTTCTACCTAAAAATACCTTTCTAGAGTCTTCATTAGTAATTAAATCAACATATCTCTCACGATACTTTAACTCAATATCTGTAAGTCCATGAAACTTCTCAGGAAGAGGTCTTAACGCTTTACCTAAAAAGGCAAAACTATGCACTCTAAGTGTCTTTTCTCCTGTCTGAGTAGTAAATATCTCTCCTTTAGCACCTATAAAATCTCCAGTATCTATTTGCTTCTTAAAGAACTGATAATTATCTTCCCCAACAGAATCTATCTTAAACTCAAGTTGCATATCCCCTTCAATATCACGAATTCTAACAAAACTAAGTTTCCCCATTTTACGCATAAATACAATTCTACCAGCAATACTAACATCATCAGTACCATCCTCTAAATTTCTAGCATCTTTTAATTTATGACTAATTTCATATCTCTCAGGATAAGGATTACAAAATTCCTTAATACTTTCTAATTTCTCTCTTCTAACTAATTCTTGCTCTGAATATTCCATCCTAAAAACTCTCCTTTACAACTTTTGTACATCCCATCATATCATGTAGACCTCTCTTATCTTTTCTATATAAAACAAACATAACTGTTATCATTACAAATATCAAGTCAAAAGAACCAGCAAAAGTATAATAATAAACAAAATTATTTTTACTAGAAAATAGTAATATTAACATAACTATATTAGATAATAAACTATATATAAATAAATTTCTAACTAACATCTGCCAAAACTTAGCCTTTTCTCCTGTCTTATTATCTACTACTCTAATCTTCGTTAATTTCTTAGCAATAGTTTGACCATTATTAAAATATGCAAATACTACAAAATATATAAAATTAAGTCCAACAGAAATAACTATAGATAAATAATTTACTTTTTGATATTGATACATTAAATCACCATATTCTTCAAGAAAAACTTCTGCCCCAACTTCTCCATTAGTATATTTTTCAGTTAATGCAGTAATTTCCTTACTAATATCACTACCTTTACTAGGTACAAAAACGCTTATAACACTACTAATAGCAAATATTAACAATACATCTAATATATAACAACCTAATCTATCAAAAAAACTTGCCATATCCATTCCTTCTTTCCAATAATATTCTACCACAAAATAGCCATAACACCTAGAACAATTTATAAAATACCTTCATTATCTAATATATTTTGATATCTATCAAGTAAATCAATTATTCCCATAGCATCTCCAATAGTAAATAATTCTTTCTTAATCTCTGTAGATTTAGGTAATCCTTTTATATACCAAGAAATATGACTTCTCATCTCTAATACACTAATTTTCTCACTTTTAAGCTCCAATAAATAATTTAAATGCTTTCGACACATATCCAATATTTCTTTATAATTAGGTTTATCTAAAACAACACCAGTATCAAAATAAACAACTAACTGTTTAATAAGCCAAGGATTACCTAAAGCTCCTCTACCAATCATAATTGCATCAACACCAGTATATTCGAACATCTTAATAGCACTCTCAATACTATTTATATCACCATTACCAATAACTGGTATAGAAACACTCTCTTTTACTTTTTTAATTATGTCCAAATCTACTTTTCCACTATAGCCCTGACTCCTAGTCCTACCATGAACACATATTGCCCTCGCCCCAGCTTCTTCACATATCTTAGCAACTTCAACAGCATTAATACTATTATTATCCCAACCACTACGTATCTTAACAGTCACCGGTATTGGTACAGCCCTTACAACAGCACTAACTATTTCTCTAATTTTAGAAGGATTTTTTAAAAGGGCACTTCCCGCTTGAGCCCTAACAGCAACCTTAGGTACTGGACAACCCATATTAATATCAATAATATCCGGTTTCATTATCTCATAAACCATTTTAGCAGCCTTAACAAAAGTATCAACATCACTACCAAATATCTGCTGAACAATAGGTCTTTCATAATCAGAAACATAAAGCATATCCTTAGTCTTCTTACTATTATAAACAAGCCCCTTATCACTAACCATTTCAGCATAAATAAGCCCACAACCCATTTCTTTAACAATTCTTCTAAAAGCAGAATTACATACTCCAGCCATTGGCGCTAAAACAATATTATTTTTTATTTCAACATTACCTATCTTCCATTCCATACAATCACCTTTAACTTGATATTATTATTTTTAAACATTCAGTCATTTATATTAGTGGCATTTTTTATTACAATTACTAACATAGCAAGAAGTAAACACTCAACAACTAAATTTCTCTTGAACACATTATACAATAAAATACTCCTCCAAAACAAGCAAATAAACTTAAAAAAGAATAGAATTATCTTTCTATTCTTAACTATTACTTATGATATGACTCATTATTAAGAATCTTAAATGCCCGATATATCTGCTCTAACAAAATACATCTAAATAACTGATGCGGAAAAGTTAGCCTTGAAAAAGATAATCGATAATTAGCTAATTTTTTAATTTCCTGACTAACTCCATCAGAGCCGCCAATAATAAATGTTATATTAGAGTTTATCAAAAATGTTTTATCTATCTTTTCAGCAAACTCTATTGAAGATAAATTATTACCATCAATATCCATAACAATATTATAATCTTTAGTATTTATTACTTTAAGTAATTCTTCTTTTTCTTTATTAATATTGCTATCTATAAGTTCAATAATCTCTATTTTATGATACTTACTAATTCTCTTAATATAGTCATCAATCATGTCTCGTAAATATTTCTCTTTAACCTTACCAACGCAAATAATCTTAATCATAACTCAATAAAATCTGTCTCCTTATTTTGCAATGCTTCAACTATTTTTATATTACTATAATCTATCTTAGACTTATCTAATCTTGTAATTAACGTATTATGAGCAAGACTAACAGTATTATTCTCTTCTGATAAATGGGCTAAAATAATATACTTAGTATTATCGCCAATAAATGATGCTAAATATTTAGCAGAATCATAATTAGATAAATGCCCTTTATCTGACAATATTCTTTGCCTTAACTCAAAAGGATAACGACCATTAGTAAGCATTTCCACATCATGATTACTCTCAAATACATATGCATTTCTATTCCTTAACAAATCAAAATATCTCTGATTAATATAACCTGTATCTGTAATATATACTACTGATTTATCTAAATTATTAATAACATAACCAAATGAATCCTCAACATCATGTGATGTTCTAATAACATCAATATTAATATCACCTATAATAAGTGAATTAATACTATCATCAATTATAAAGTAGTTATTAATAAAAGATAAATAATTTAACATACTATTAGCTAAATATACTTTAATATTATATTTCTTCAAAAAAGTTTTTAACCCATTAGTATGATCTACATGAATATGTGTTAACATAATAGCATCTATATCATTAGGATCTATACCTAATAAATTTAACTTCTCTACAACATACTTACAACTATTACCCATATCAATAATAATCTTTGTACTATTTGTCTCTATATAAGTAGTATTACCTTTACTACCACTTGATAAAACTTCAAATCTCATCTAAATAAACTTAACGGATTTATATGACTACCATATCTTTTAACCTCAAAGTGTAAATGAACGCCTCCTAGAGGATTAGAAGCTGTTGGTAATGGATCAACCCAACCAGTATTACCTACTGTACCTATTTGTTGACCACGTTGTACCGTTAATCCCTCCTTAACATACACATCTTTTAAGTGATTATATTGAGTAGTATATCCCCCAATATTATGATCAATTACTATGTAATTACCATTCCCATAATTACACATCTTAACACCCGGTACACACCCTGTATATACCTTAATAACCGTACCATTATTAGAAGCATATACTGGCGAACCATATCCAGTACCAGCAATATCAATAGCAGCATGGAAACTACCCCAACGATACTCATAACTAGATGTAATAACATAAGATGCTCTAGTTGGCCAAGCCCAATATGATAAATCAGCAACATTAGGTACATACTTTTCACCTTTTACTAATATCTCACTAACTGAAGGTTTAATTTCTGTACTATTCATAACCGTAGCATCTACTAATTGACCATTAATATACTGATATTTCTTAGTAACTAACTCTAAACCATTTTCTCCTTCTCTTTCCACATAACTATATCCTAAAAACAAATCTTCATCATATTTAACTTCTGTCGTATATTTCTTTTCTTGTTCTTCAACGCTATGTACTTCTTCAACAATACTAAACATTGGATTAATCAACCCAACAGAAACAACTTGTGATTCATAAAGTAAATTATTCTCACTAGTAAATACTGGATTAGCTATTAAAAACTCTTGCACATTTAACTTATTAGCTTCTGCTACTGTTTCAATAGTATCTCCTGCTTTAACTATATATGTATTTTGTTCTTCTAAAGTAGAATATAACAAATACTTTTCTAATTCATCAACATCGAAAAATATTTTATCATTAGTAGATATATAATCTTCACGATAAGTGACATCTTCTCTAATATATATATCTTCTATATTAGAACCCGTATAAGATATCTGTTCTTGATTATCATCCATAAAAGATTGATATTTTTCCTCATCAACAAATACTTTAATTATCTCAACAACAGCATTATCAAATAATTCCTTATTTATAACATTAATTTCTTTAGTTTCAAATTCACTATTCTCATCATCACTAATAGTTATAACAACACCCTTAATAGTAAAACTTTTATTATTAACTAATTTTTTATAAATATCTTCATAACTATCTACATTATTATCATAAGTAATTATCTTTTTTACTTCAACTCCCTTAGGAGTATATATCGTATCAACACCATACGTTTCTTTTAACTTCTCTTCTTGAGTATTTATATACTCATCAAACATAGTTTCCGAGTCAACCATTCCTATTTTCTTACCATCAACATAAACTGCATAATAAGTATTAGGTTCACTCTTAATAGTACTAGGGCACCCAAATACAAAAATAAAAGCACTAATTATAATAACTATTAACGTAGTTCCAATATTCCCCTTATTTTTCATTATTCTCACTATCCTTCTTTAAAGATAAGAAAGTAGAAGTTCTCTTTTTAAATAACATATCAATAGTACCTGTCTGACCATTACGATGTTTCAATATAATAAGTTGAATAGGTACAGGTAAACTATTATCAATAACACCAGTATTATTATCCTGACTAGGTGCATGTAAAGCCGCTACAATATCTGCATCTTGCTCAATAGCACCTGACTCTCTTAAATCACTAAGAACCGGTTTCTTATCCTCTCTTTTTTCTACATCACGCGATAATTGCGACAAAGCAATTACAGGGACATCTAATTCCAAAGCCATAGTTTTTAATTTTCTAGATATTTCAGATACCTCTTGTTGTCTAGAACCAGAATATTTAGAAGATGAAGATATTAACTGCAAATAATCTATTATTACAAGTCCTAATCCTTCTCCTTGTGTTGCTAATCTACGACATTTAGCTTGTATTTCACTAGCCGTTATAGCCGAACCATCATGAAAATATATATTAGTATCTGCAAGTTGACTAATAGCCTCATTAATCTTACGATAATCATCAGTCTCAAAATTACCCTTCTGTAATTTCATTGCATCAATCTGCCCTAATGAACTAATCATTCTCATAATTAACTGCTCTGCAGGCATTTCCAATGAAAAAATAGCAATATTCTTCTTTGTACTCTTTGCCGCAGCAGTTGCCACATTCA
>CAZTTM010000016.1:7184-15216 GCA_964616035.1 uncultured Muribaculaceae bacterium | reverse complement strand
CATACTTCTTATTATAAGTGAAATCGTTAATCTATATTACTATATCTTAACTTAGTGCTATATCTAAAATCATCATAATAGAAAAACCAATTAAAGTAAATAGTGCCATATAATCTTTTCTTTCATTAGATTGGCTTTCTGGGATTAATTCTTCTACTACAACATATATCATTGCACCAGCTGCAAAAGCTAATAAAAAGGGAAGAAGTAATCTTACTTTAAGTACTAGTAATGCTCCGACAATTCCTGATATTGGCTCTACTATTGCGCTTAAACTTCCATATAGAAAAGCCTTTTTTCTCGAATAACCTTCTCGAAGTAGGGGAATGCTAACAGCACTACCTTCAGGAAAGTTTTGAAGACCAATTCCTAACGCTAATAGGCATGCACTAATTATCGTTGCTCCTTCTAGACCATAGTTAATTGCTCCAAAAGCAATTCCTACTGCTAATCCTTCTGGAATATTGTGCATAGTAATTGATGATATTAGCATTATTACCCTTTTCTTAGAGCAATTATTTTTATTTAAAATATTAAAAAACTTATCACTAATAAAAAGTAAGATACCTCCAGATAAAAAGCCTAATGTTGCTATTAACCAACTATTTAAATTAAGACTATCAGCCATTTCTATTGCAGGCGAAAGTAAACTCCAAAATGATGCAGCAATCATTACTCCAGCGGCAAATCCTAGCATTCCATCCATAAATGTTTTATTAACATTCTTAAAAAAGAATACTATTGCCGCACCTAAAACAGTTATTAAAAAAGTAAATGATGTTGCTAAAAATGCTTGTATGATGTGATTTAGATTTAAAAAATATTCAATCATGTGGCCTCCTTACTATATAGTTTATTAATTATTGATATTATGCATAATACAAATACCCAATTATTTTAAATAAATATATAGATTTTTAAATCTTAATTTGGTAAAATATTAAATAGAATATAACTTAATTTTAGAGGTGGTTTATATGCATATATTTATAGTAGGAGCAAGGGGTTATAAAGCTAAATATGGTGGTTGGGAAACATTTGTATCTAAATTAGTTGATAACTATCATGATAATAAAACTATTTTTCATATAAGTGGTTTGGGTGATAATAATACACATGATATTAAAATAAATGATAATATTTATATAGATAATTTTTATATTAGACAAAATGGTGGTATAAAGATGTTTTTATGTACTATTAAGGCTTTTAATTATTATTTAAAGTATATTAAAGATAATAAATTAGATAATTGTTATATATATGTCTTAGGACTTAAGTTAGGTCCTTTGCTATATCTTAAAAAGTCTATTATTAAGAGCCTTGGGATAAAGATATTAGTTAATCCTGATGGGTTAGAACATAAACGTAGTAAATGGAACTATTTTATTAAGAAATGTTTCTTATTAAGTGAATGGTCAATGCTTAATAATTGTGATTTAATTATATGCGATGCTATAGGTATAAAGAAATATATTGATAATAAGTATCCTAAACTAGCTAATAATACTAAATATATTGCTTATGGTACTGATAAAATTGATTTATCTAATGTTAGTGAAGTGGAAATATTAAAAGAGTATAATTTACATAAGGATAAGTATATATTAATGGTTGGAAGATTTGTCCCAGAAAATAACTATGAATTAGTAATTAAAGAGTATATGAAATCGGATATTAAACTACCATTAATAATAGTATCTAATTTATCATCAAGTAATTATTATAATGAATTAACTACTAAATTAGATTGCTTAAAAGATAACAGAATTATTTTTATTAATGGTATTTATGATGAGATTAAACTATCTGTTGTAAGAAAAAATGCTTATGCATATATTCATGGACATTCAGTAGGAGGCACTAATCCATCATTATTAGAAGCTTTAAGTTTAACTAAGTTAAATATCTTATATGATGTTTGCTTTAATAAAGATGTTGGAAAGAAAGGCTGTATTTATTTTGATGAAAATAAGAGTCTAAGTAAAATACTTAATAATATTACTAAATATGATCGTAAAAAACTGGGTAAAGAATGTCAGAAAATAATTAATAATAATTTTACTTGGGATATAATTGTAGATAAATATAAGAAGATATTTAAATAAGGAGTAATCATGAAGAAATTAATATATTTAATAAAAAAATCTATATACTTTGCATGGCATAGACATCACTTTTTAATACCACCAAGTGCGATGAAAAGATATATAAAGTCTTTCTTTAATGTATTAAAAAGAGGGAATAATATGTCAAATTTATATATAAATAAAAATGCTTATCATAAATGGATAATAGATAATGAAAGTAATGTTAAGTATGAAAAACTAAAATACAGGCCATTAATATCTTTTATAGTGCCAGTATATAATGTTAGTGAGAAATTATTAGATGAATGTCTTGAATCTTTACTTAATCAAACTTATGATAACTATGAAATATGTATTGTTGATGATAATTCACCAAGTAAGGAAACGCATAATGCTCTTAAGAAATACGAATCTAATCCTAAAATAAAAATAAAGTATCGTAAAGAAAATGGTATGATATCCAAAAGTAGTAATGATGCTATTAAACTAGCTAAAGGAGAATATATCGCTTTAGTAGATAATGATGATACTATTTCACTAGATGCCTTATATTATGCAGTATCAGTTTTAAATAAAGATAAGTCAATAGATTTTATATATAGTGATGAGGATAAATTAGATTATAATGGTAAAAGAATGGAGCCTCATTTTAAACCTGATTATTCACCAGATACTTTTAAGTGTTTAAACTATATTTGTCATTTAGCAGTAATAAGAAAGAGTATTGTTGATAAAGTAGGGGGGTTCCGAAGTGAATATGATGGTGCACAAGATTATGATTTATTTTTAAGAATAGAAGATATTACTAATAAGTTTTACCATATTCCTAGAATATTATATCATTGGCGAGAGAGTGCTACTTCAACAGCAGGTTATATGGGTAATAAATCATATGCTTATATAGCAGGGAAAAAGGCATTAGAGGACACTTTAAAAAGAAGAAAAATAAAAGGTACTGTTATGGATAATCCAAGAACAACATCATATTTAATAAAGTATGAACATAATAATCCTCTAGTATCAATAATTATTCCTATTAAAGATAAAGCAAGTATTACTAAAGTATGTCTTGAATCTTTATATAATAAAAATACTTATACTAACTTTGAAATAATAATAGTAGATAATGGTAGTACAGAAAAAGAAACATTAGATTTACTAGAAGAATATAAAAGTAGTAAAAATAACTTTAAAGTATTAAGACTAGATTGTCCTTTTAATTATTCTTATTTAAATAATCAAGCTGTTAAAGAAACTAAAGGTGAATATATTTTATTTTTAAATAATGATACGGAAGTATTAGATTCTAATTTTTTAGATGAAATGGTAGGTTATGCTTCACAGAAACATATAGGGTGTGTTGGTATAAAGTTATTATATCCTGACAATTTGGTTCAACATGCAGGGGTAGTATTAGGATATGGTGGCTTTGCTGGACATATTTATACAGCTTATAGCAAAGATGATTGTGGGTTATTTGGAAGATTAGTTATGCCTTATAACTATACTGCGGTTACTGCTGCTTGCCTACTTATTAAAAAAAGTAAATTTCTTGAAACAAAAGGCTTTGATGAAAAACTTACTGTGGCATTAAATGATGTAGACTTATGTCTACAAGTGTTATCTAAAGGTTATTATAATGTTTGCTTATCCAATGTGGTAATGTATCATTATGAATCAAAAAGTAGAGGCTATGAAGTCACAAAAAGTAAACAAGAAAGATTTAGTAAAGAAATATCTTACATGGAAAAGAAATGGAAAAATATTGGTGAAGATAAATTTTTTAGTAAATATAATTTTTAAGGAGAATATATGAAAAAGAAAAATATCTTAATAATTATTGTATTATTACTAATATTAGTTTTAGGCTACTTAATAGTGTCTATTATAAGCGATAATAATAAGCGTAATAAAGAATTGCAAGATTATCAAAACAAATTAAATGATATAAGAATGTCATATAATAACTATATAAATATTAAGAGTGCTAATATATATGTATTAGAAGGTAATAACTATATTAGAAAGGGTATAATTAATAATATAGATACAACTCTTGAAGATATAGATATAACTAATTATAAAGAAGAATACTTTAAGCTAAAAAATATTGATTATTATATAAATTATAAAGATATAACTAAAATAGATAATATAGAAATAAATGATAGATATAAAAATTATATTGTATATAATGAAAATGTTGTTATATCATCTAATACTAATATATATTTAGATGAAGATAGTTATTATCAAATAGATAGTGAATTATCTTTACCAATAATTATTAAAGATAATGATAAGTATTATGTTGAATATGATAATAGATTAGTATATGTTAAAAAAGAAGATACAAGTAATATTATTGAAAGTAGTAATACTGATGAAGAAGTATCTAAAGGATTTGCTGTTTTAAATTATCACTATACTATAAATAAAGATGCTAATGAACATTTACAATGTGTTCAAGAAATATGTTTAACTGATACCTTATTTGATGCTCATATGAAATATCTATCAGATAACAATTATTTTAGTTTAACTTTAGAGGAAATAGAAATGTTTATTGATAATAAGATAAGACTACCTAAAAATAGTGTGGGTATTACTATTGATGATGGTTGGTATGTTGGAAGAAGTATTACTATCTTAGAAAAATATAATTTACATGGAATATTATTCCTAATAGGCAGTTTAGCACCTACTAGTGATTATCAAAGTGCCAATTTAGAAATTGCTTCGCATACATGGGATTTGCATAAAAAATGGGGTGACTTCATCAATGCTTCTAAAGAAGATGCTATTAACGACTTAAAGAAAAGTAGAGAAAGTTTAAACAATACTACATATTTCTGCTATCCATTCTATCAATATAATGATGAAGTAATTTCTTATTTAAAAGAAGTAGGTTTCACAATGGCTTTTAGTGGGATTAACCGAAAAGTTAAAGTAGGAGAGAATAAATATATAGTACCACGATACGGTATAGTTAATACTATGACTGTTGATGATATTGCTAGAATAGTTAATTAAATGTTTAGAACCAATCTAAGCATTTTTTAGTATCTTTAAAAAAATTGAATATTATGATAGAATTATAGTAATTGAGGTGAAACTATGCGAACGGAATTATTATCTCCATGTGGTAATATTGAATGTGTTTATCAGGCAGTTAATAATGGTGCTGATGCTATATACTTAGCGGGTAAAAAGTTTGGTGCTAGAAAATATGCTAATAACTTTACAGAAGATGAAATAATTAAAACTATTAATTATTGCCATTTATATGGGGTTAAAGTTTATATTACAGTAAATACTATAATATATTCTGAAGAAGTAGAAGAATGTTTAGAATATATTGAATTTCTTTACAAGAATAATGTCGATGCTTTAATTATGCAAGATATAGGATTAATTGATATTACCTTAAAGAAATATCCTAACTTAGAAGTTCATGCTTCAACACAGTGTCATAATCATAATAAAGAAGGAATTAGCTTTCTAAAGTCATTAGGAGTTAAAAGAATTGTTTTAGATCGGGAACTATCTTTAGATGAAATAAATGATATTGATGTTGATATAGAGAAAGAAGTATTTATTCATGGTGCTTTATGCGTTTCATATTCTGGCTGTTGTTTATTTAGTAGTATGAATGGTGGCCGAAGTGGCAATCGTGGTGAATGTGTAGGAAGTTGTCGAGAACCATATAATCTTATTGAGAATGATAAAAAAATAAATCTTAAGGATAAATATTTATTAAGTTGTAAAGAATTAAATACTACGCATTATTTAAAAGAATTACTAGATAATAAAATAACTAGTCTAAAAATAGAAGGACGCATGAAATCACCAGAATATGTTGGTTATATTACTAGAATATATCGTAAACTTATTGATAACTATTATAATAATTTACCAATGACTTTAACTGAAGTAGAAGAAGATAATTTAAAATTATTATATAATCGTGGTTTTACTAATGGTTATTTATTTCATGATGATGTTATTAACACTACTACTTCTAATCATCAGGGTTTAACTATTGGTAAAGTTATTGAAACTAATAGATATCGTCTTAAAATAAAATTAGATAAAGAACTAGATATGGAAGATGGTATAAGATTTGTAAATAGTAATTTAGGAATGATAGTAAATAAAATATATAATGAAAAAGGGCTATTAATAAATAAAGGATTACCAGGAGATATAGTATATGTTGATAATAAAATTATGTTAAATAATTTAGATATTGTTAATAAAACAACTTCTGCTAAACTTAATATAGAACTAAAACAATATCCTAATAGAAAAGTTCATGTTGATATGATAGTAGAAGCTAAAATAGGATCTCCTTTAAAAGTAGAAATGATTGATTGTGATAAAAATATAGTTAGTGATACTATTGGTAAAGTAGAAGAATCCATTAATAACCCAGTAAGTAAAGATCGTTTAAAAGAATCATTATCTAAACTAGGTAATAGTCCATTTATTCTAGATAATATTGTTATTAATATGGATACGAATATCTTTATTCCTATATCTATAATTAATGAAATAAGAAGAGTATTAGTGGATAAATTAATAAATATAAGATGTAATAATAATAAAGAAATAATAATTAATACTATAGAAAATAACTATTACAATACCCCTAATAATAATAAATTATCAATAAATGTTCTAGTTAGAAATGAAGAACAATTACTTACATGTATAAATAATAATATTGATAATATATATACTACGGATTATGATTTATATACTAAATATAAGAATAAAGGTAATATTTATTATCGTTTAGATAGAGTAATGAAAAAGTTTATTAACTATAAGAAAGAATCACTTTTAATAACGGAATTAGGAGGAATATATCGTTATAGTTATACTAATAATGTGGTTAGTGATTATTATTTAAATATTGCAAATAACTATTCAATAGATTTATTAAGAAGAAATAATGTTCAAAGAATAACTCTATCTTGTGAATTAGATTATGATAAAATAAAGAAATTAAATACTAATTATAACTTAGAATTAATCATCTATGGTAGAGTAGAGTTAATGGTAATGAAATATTGTCCATTAAAAAAGTTATTAAATCATTGTTCAGTATGTAAGGATAATACTAATAAATATTATTTAGAAAGTATGCAGGGTAAAAAGTATCCTATTATAGTGGATAATAATCATCTTACTCATAATTTGCATTGCACTAATATTAATTATATAGATGATATTAATAAATATATAAATCTGGGTATTAAATCATATCGAATAGAATTATTTGATGAAACTAGTAAAGAAGTAAATAATATTATAAATAAAATAAGGCAAAAATACTAATTGCCTTTTTATTTTTTTCACTTTCTTTATATATTTAACATATAATATATTAAACGTGGTTAAAATTAAAACAAAATATCTGTTTTGCCTTGACTTAACAGATAAAAACCTTTATTATATTAAGTCAACTTAGGAACATTAGTTTCTAAAGATGGAGGAGGAAAAAATGAAGAAACAATCTACAAAGTTTAAAGTTTTATCAACACTTTTAGTAATTCTTAGTGTATTTGGTTTTTTACAATTAGTTGTTGCTAGTGATACTGCTGGAAAAATTGAAATAACTAAAACTGCTACAAAGAAATCCACTAGTTTTGATGAAACAAACTTAATAGAAGGAAGACTTGCTGATGTCACATTAAAAGTTAAAGCAAACTCTTATAGTAATCAAATAACAAGTTATTCAAAACTTGATGTTGTTTTGGTTCTTGATGCATCTAGCAGTATGGTATATGGCCCAAATGGGAAGAATGACTATTCAACACCAAATCGCCTTGATTCTGCTAAGACTGCTGCTAAAGAGTTTATTAATACAATGATGGTTGATAAGGCTGTTAAAATAGGCATGGTTGCTTATAATAATGGTGTTAGTGCAAGTCAAA
>CAZTTM010000016.1:0-7174 GCA_964616035.1 uncultured Muribaculaceae bacterium | reverse complement strand
AGATACTAAATATACAACAAGTCAAAGAACGAATTTACAATCAGGTATTGCAAAAGCAATAGAATTATTAGATGGAGGAAGAACTGATGCTAAGAAATTAGTAATTATACTTACTGATGGAATACCAACACAATTTAATTACACAACTACCGATGGTAAAACAATAGTATGTGGAAGTAATGAAAATAGCGATTCTGCTCAAATTGGTAATGGATGTCCAAGTGGTGTAAAACCATCAGCTGCCGCTAAAACAACTTTAGATTCATTAAAAACAAAGTATCCAAATGCTGATGTTTATACAATTACTTTAGGTAATGAGGAAGAAGCTGCCAGGATTTTGGCGAATGTTAATCCAGTTGCGACAACAACAACTCATAAGTACGCAAATGTATTAGTATTAAATTATGAAGCTCTTGCTAAAGAGTTTAGAAGTATTGCTTCAGTTATTAAAGATATCATTGCTAAAAATGCCAAAGTTACTGATATAATTCCAGTAGAGTTTGAGCTTACTGAAGAATCAAAAAATGCTTTAACAAATCAAGGAGTAGTAATTAAAGAGGGTACTAATGGTACTACTTTAGAGTGGACTATTGGTGATTTAAAAGGAAATGTAGAAAATAGTTTAACTTATACTATTAAAGCTAAAGATGATTATCACGGAAGTATTTATACTAATTCTAGCGCAACATTATCTGCTGAAATAGATAAGGATAATCCATACTATAGTACTACAACATTAAATTTAACATTTGATCAACCAACAGTAGAAATACCTGCGGTTATAAAGGATGATCATTATAGTAATATATCTTCATATAATGGTTATGAAAATATTGCTATAAGTGGAGAAAGTATTTTAACAAATGACTTATTAAATAATATAAAAAATGATAAAATGACTAATATGACAGATGTAGTGGTTAATGATGAAATAATTATTAATACTAATACAAATGTTGTTAAAACATCTGATAATACATATACAATATCTAATAATGGAGTTTTACAAGGTACTTTAGTAATGAATATTAATGGAGAATTTACATTTACTCCAGAAGCAAACTATACTGGTGAGGTTAGTTTTACTTACTATATTAAAACTACTATTAATGCAAATCATGAAACAAGTTATGTGGAAAGCAATGATGCAACAGTAACATTAAACATTATTTCAAGTCCAAAAGTATCTATTAAAGGAGAAAAAACTTGGGATGATGCTAACAATCAAGATGGTTTAAGACCTAATAAAATTACTGTAAGATTATTTGCTGGTGAAACAGAAGTTACTAGTCAAGAAGTAGGTACAAATGGAGATTGGTCTTACGAGTTTAAAGATTTACCAGAATATGTACAAGGTTATGAAAATGATGCTAACTATAAAATTAATTATGAAATAAAAGAAGATAGCGTTCCAGGATATGAGATAACATATGACGGCTATAATATTAAGAATATTCATACTCCAAGTTTAGTTAATATAACTGTAAAAAAGATTTGGAATGATAATAACAATAATGATGGATTACGTCCTGAAAAGATTACTGTAAGATTATATAAAGTTACTGATGATAATAAAGTATTTGTTAATGAATATGAGTTAACTAGTGATAATTCATGGACTTATGAAATTAAAGATTTACCTGAAAAAGAAAATGGTAAAAAGATAACTTATACGATTACGGAAGATGAAGTTGAGGACTATACTGGTGTAGTAGAAGGTAATATGGATGAAGGATTTACTATTACTAATACTCATACTGATATTGCTAGGGATTTAACTATTGAAAAAGTATGGCAAGATTCTAGTAATAATGATGGTAAACGTCCTGAAACAATTACAATTAGATTATATAAATTGATTGATAAAGAATTAGTAGAGGTCTCAGATACTGTTGTTCAATTAACAAGTGCTAATGCTAAAACTACTTCTGATAATTGGATATATACATATAAAGATTTACCAAAATATGAAAATGGTAATGAAATAACATATATCGTAAGAGAAGATGAATTAGATTCTACTTTAAAATATACGACAACTTATAATGATGAAGAATATAAAATATTTAATACTTATGAAACTGAAGTAATTAGTATTGAAGGTGTGAAAACATGGGATGATGATAATAATCGTGATGGTATTCGCCCTGATTCTATTGAGGTCACTTTAACAGGAAAAGTAGGAGAAGAAGTAGTATATACAGAAACTAAAACAGTATCTGCAGAAGATGATTGGTCTTATAAATTTGATAATTTAGCAAAATATTATGCAGGAAGTATAATTGATTATAAGATTAGTGAAAGCAATGTTGCTAATTATGATACAATAATTACTAACTATGATATTACAAATACTCATACTCCAGATAAGATAACAATTACTGGTAAGAAAGTATGGGATGATGCTGAAGATCAAGATGGATTACGCCCTGAAACAATTACAGTTGTTTTAAATAAAACAGTAAAAGATATAACAACTATAGTAGAAAGAGCAGTTATAAAGGAAGATGAAGAAGGTAATTGGACATTTACATTTGCTGATTTGTATGCTAAAGAAGATGGTGAAGACATTAAATATACTATTGATGAAATAACTGTTGAAGGCTATACAAAGAGTATTGATGATTATACCATTACAAATACTCATACTCCGGAAACAATAAGTTATAATCTTACTAAGAATTGGGATGATTATGATAATAATGATGGTATACGCCCAGAAAATATTTCTATAAAAGTTTATGCTAATGAAGAATTAGTACAAACTATTGAAATGAATGCTGAAAATAATTGGACTGCTTCAATAAATGATTTACCTAAATATAATAATGGTGAAGTAATTACTTATTCATTTGTTGAAGATGAAGTAAAGGGTTATGAAGCAATTGTTTCAGACCAACTTGAAGATAATGATAATAATTATACAGTTGTTATTATTAACTATCATGAGATTGAAACAACTGAATTAACAATTACAAAAGTATGGGATGATGAAGGCCATGAAGACATTCGCCCAAGTTCAATTACTGTTAATATATATGCTGATGATGAAGAATATGAATCTATTGAAATAACAGCAGAAGATAATTGGACATATACTTTAGATAATTTACAAAAGTATAAAAAAGGCCAAGAAATAAAATATACTATTGAAGAAGAAAAATTAGAAAAATATGAAACTTCATATGATGGCTATACAATAACTAATTCATATAAAGAATCAGGAGAAATTACTCCTCCTAATACAGGAGTAAAAGAAGTAATTAGTAGTAATACTTATTATAAACTTATTGTCTTTCTTTTAGGCGCTCTTGGTATAACTTATACCTTAAGAAAAAGAGAAAGCTAAAATAGTAATATATAATCACACTTAATTAGTGTGATTTTTTTAGCTTTAGATTTATTGACATTAATATATATTTATCGTATGATTAACTTAGCAATTATAGGGAGGAATGGTTATTGTGCAAGATGAAATAAAAAAACGCATTGAAAAATTACAAGAAATAAAAAAAGAGATAACTGCTATTGAAAAAAAGATTGCAACAACACAGACTGATTTTAAAAAGAAAGTATATACTGAAAAAATGGCTTTTGAGAAGAGGATGTCTATTGAAAAAAGTAACTATGAACATTTATTAACTCTTTCAGAAATAGAAAAAATAGAGTTATCTAATGAAGCAAGATCTATAGGAAAAGATATAGTATCAATAAGATTAGGAGATTTAATTGAAGAACTTGCTTATTTAAAAGAAATTAAAACTTCAGAGGTTAGTGTTATAATTGATCCAATTATATTTTTTTCGGGAAACTATAGTATTAGACAAATGTCTAAGTTAATAAATACTATATATTATGACTATATTATTAATTTAGTAGTGGAACTATCAGGTAATTATAAGAAAGATAATTCAATGATAACATTATTTAATTATTTAATAAGATTAAATGCTAAGTTTTCTGATATAGAGAGTGATGGTAAAACGCTTATGGAACATTGTACGGCAAAAGGAATATATGATGCTAGAGCAAGAGAATATCGTACAGAATTATATGTTGATAGAAATATTAATGATATAGTGTTAAATATACCATTAAGTTATCTAGTTAGAGAAACAGATAGTAGTTGGTATCCAGTTGATTTAATAACTCAAGCAATTATTAATTGTAGAGGCAAAGGTTATCAAGAGGAAACATCTAAAAAGAAAGTAAAGTCTTTATCAAATGATGAGATAAGTAAGTAGGAATTTTTACGATTTCTACTTTTAAATTATTTAATGATAAGTCCTTGTCTATGATAGTTATTTATGTTAAAATTATATATAGAAGGTGTTTAGATGAAAGATAATGATGTACATTCGATATTGAAAGAGGTATCAAATAGTTTAGAGAAGAAAGGATATAATGCTATAACTCAGATAGTAGGGTATTTAATGAGTGGGGATATTGGTTATATTCCTAATTATGATAATGCTAGAAATAAATTATCTAAGGTTAATAGAACTAGTTTATTAGAAGATATAGTTAAGCATTATTTAGATATGTAGATGCGATATTTAGGATTAGATTTAGGTAGTAAAACATTAGGAATATCAATTAGTGATACTACTAATACTATTGCTAGTGTATATACAACATTAAGATTTCATGAAGATAATAATTTAGACACATTAGATGAATTAAAAAGAATAATAGAAGATAATAATATTACTGCATTAGTGCTGGGACTTCCAAAGAATATGAATAACACCTTAGGCCCTAGAGCACTTATTACTTTAGAATATAAAGAAAAGTTAGAACAAGAATTAAATATAGAAGTAATATTATATGATGAGAGATTAACATCTGTTATATCTAATAATGTATTAATAGATGCCGATATATCTAGAAAGAAAAGAAAGAAAAAGGTAGATGGTATGGCTGCTGTTATTATATTACAAGATTATTTAGATAGGAGGAATAATGAGTATGGAAAATAATAATAAGTTTACAGTATTAAATAAAGAAGGAAAAAAAGTAGAGTGTGAGGTATTATTTACATTTGAATCAGAAGAAACTAATAAGAATTATATTGTATATACAGATAATACAAAAGATGAGAAAGGTAATGTTAGAGTTTTTGCATCAATATATGATCCTAATAGTGAGAATGGAGAATTATTACCAATAAAGACAGATAAAGAATGGAATATAGTAGAAGCTATTATAGAGTCTATTCAAGAAGAAAAAAATAATTAATTATTGGGTAGTTGTATGAAAAAGTTATCTAAGATATTTATAATTATAATAAGTAGCATAGTTTTATTATGCTCGCTTGTGGCTATTACTTATAATATTAGTCTTAAAGCAGTATCTAAGGATACTAATGAAAAAATTGTTGAAATTAAACCAGGTTCAATTAGAAGTATTGCTAGTACTTTGAAAGAATATCATTTAATTAGAAGTGAGTTATCTTTTAGAGTATATACTAAACTTAATAATATTACTAATTTAAAAGCAGGTTATTATAAATTAAATGAAGGTATGAATGTTAAAGAAATAGTTAATAATCTAGTTAATGGTTCAACATATAATCCTAATGAAATAAGTATTACTTTTAAAGAGGGATTAAATATAAGAAAGTATGCTGAATTAATAGAGGAGAATACTACTAATAGTAAAGAAGATTTTATTAATTTAGTTAATGATGAAGATTTTATTAATAAGTTAATTAATGATTATTGGTTTTTAACTGATGATATAGTTAATGATAATATATATTATAAGTTAGAAGGATATTTGTTTCCTAATACTTATACATTTGCTAGTGTAGATGTTAGTCTTGAAGATATAATATATAAGTTATTAGATGAAACTGCTAAACAATTAAGTGTATATAAAGACTTAATAGATAATTCTTCTTATAGTGTTCATGAGTTGTTAACTTTAGCTTCTATTGTTGAACTAGAGGGTAGTAATAGTGATGACCGTAAGGGAGTTGCGGGAGTATTTTATAATAGATTGAATAGTGGGTGGACACTTGGTAGTGATGCCACAACGTATTATGCTAATAAAATAGATGATTGGACTTATAGTTTATCTTATAAAGAATTAAATAATTGTAATAATAAATATAATACGAGATGTAGTAAAATTAGTGGTTTGCCAGTCGGACCAATATCTAATCCTGGAATCGAATCTATTGTTGCGGTTTTAGAGCCTACTGAGCATAATTATTTCTACTTTGTAGCTGATTGTAATGGAAAAACATACTTAACTAAAAATAGTACAGAGCATAATAATATTATAAGTAAATTAAAAGAGGAAGGGAATTGGTGTGCATAAGATGAATATTGAGCAAGAATTATCTTTAATAGAAGACTATGCCAAAGAAAATTATGTTCCTATTATGTTAAAAGATGGTATTGAATATTTATGTAATTATATTAAAGAAAATAATATTAAGAATATTTTAGAAATAGGTAGTGCTATTGGATACTCTGCTATTAAAATGGCTTTAGTAAGTAGTGATATTACTATAACAACAATAGAGAAAGATGAAAATAGATATAATATGGCTGTTGATAATATTTGTAAGTTTAACCTTGATAAGAGAATAAACATTATTTTAAATGATGCTAAAGAGGCAGAGTTAAAAGATAAATATGATTTAATATTTATTGATGCTTCTAAAGGAAATAATATATATTTTTTTGAGAAGTTTTCCAATAATTTAGCAAAAAATGGGGTAATAATGACGGATAATTTATCTTTTCATGGAAGAGTAGAAGACGATAGTTTAATTACTTCTAAAAATCAATTAGGCATTGTGAAGAAAATTAAAACATTTATTGAATACTTAGATAATAATAAGGATTATACTACTACTTATGTAGAGGTAGGGGATAGAATTGCTATATCTAAGAAAAATAACTAAAAGATATTAAAAGTATCTTTTAATTTTTAATTATACATGATAAAATATGCGTAAAAAACAAGTATTATTTGTTAGGAGGTAAGTAATGGGTAAATTAATTGTTATACCAAGTAGTTTAGATGAATTAGAAGAATTATCTAATTTAGAAGTAGATGGTTTTATTATTGGAATAGATAATTATTCTATAGAACTTCCCTTTTATGTAAGTTTAGAGGATGCTATTAAAGTAATAAATAAATATGCTAATAAAGAGATTAT
>CAZTTM010000015.1:0-15287 GCA_964616035.1 uncultured Muribaculaceae bacterium | reverse complement strand
TATTGGTGGTTTAAAGATAACAGGAGTTATTATTACTATTATATTAATAATGAGTGTTATTGGTGTTGTATATTCAAAGTATGAGTCTAATGTTTCAGTTTATTCTGAAGCAAAAGTTGCTTATTTTATTACGGAACAGGGTACTACATCAGGTAGTATTACTTTGGATAATTTGATACCTAGTGATGAGGTGTATATATATCCAATTAATGTATATAATTATGATGAAAGTAAAAGAACGGATGTTAATTTAAAATATACTATTGTTTTTGAAACAACTACTAATATTCCTATTGATTTTGATGTTATTTGTAATGAAACATATTCTAGCGATTATACTTCTATTATTGATGATGTATCATATGTTCAAGATGGTGATATGTATTATAAGAAGTATGTTGATAATGATGAATATAATTTTACTTTTGAAGAGAATCAAATGAATCAGTATACACTTATTGTAAAGTTCCCTGTTGAATATAAGAATTATCCTGATTTATATCAAGGTAAAATTGATTTAATTAAGATTACAATTAAAGCTGTACAACTTGTGTAATCTTTTTTAATGTGTTATACTATATAAAAATAGGAGTTATTAAAATGAAGGGTATGAATATTAAATCTAAGTATAGAAAAATTGTTTTGATTGCTTTATTGATTGTTATTATATTACCAATTGGTATTACTTTTTCAAAATATATATATGATAAAGTTAAATATTATATTTTAGAGGCTAATAATTTTTATTTTAATAGTGATAAGTTAGAGGATGGCGGTATTACTTATAATATTAATAACTGGGGTGGAATTGAGTCATTTAATATACAGTTTGAATTAAATAATCATAAGAATAATTTATTAACTAGTGATAGTGATATAGCTTATGATTTGAGTGTTGTATGTGATGATGATGTGCAATGTTCAATTAGTAATACTTCTGGGGTTATATATAAGGATCAAAAGACTGTTTCTTATGATATTATTGTTAATCCTTTAAGAGTATTTGATACTAATGAGAGTGTTAATGTAAGAATTGAGGCTACTTCTAGTAGTCCATATGTTAAGACATTAAGTGGTAATTTTGTAATTACGGTAGGTAAGAAAGGTGTTTCATATGAAATTGTTGATGAAGCATATCAACCGTATTTTATGTTAAATATTACTAATGTATTAGATAAATATACTGTTATTACGGCTTTTGATGATTATGATGTAGGGGATGCTATATCAACATCTACTTATAAAACTTTATCAGATAGTAATAAGAGTAATTGTGCATCTGCAATAATTACATTAGAGTTTGATCCTAATATTGTTGTAATAGATACTACTTCTAATATAATTGATAGTTCAGAAATTACTAATACTTTAGTAGATAATGTTAATTTTGTTAGTAGAATTAAGTTTAATGTAGATGCTGCTAGTAGTACTTCAATTAGATTTTATAAAAAAGATAAAAGTGTAAATTATACATATCCATATGTAAATGATACTAGTATTATATCTTTTAATGCAGAAACGTAGGTGATTTAGATGAATGATATTATTTTAAGTTATATAAAACATACTCAAAACTATTTATATGATTATTATCGTATATTACTTGATAATAGTTATGAGAAAAAATTGGTTCAACCATTTATAGAGAGATATATTGAGATTAGATATTATAATAATGTATATACAACTGATAATGATTTTGTTGAAAAAATTAGTAAAGAATTAAGAATGGTTGTTAAGAAAATGTTTGAGGATTATCCTAATAAAGAGGATAAAGTTAAAGATATATTTGCTTTATTTGGATATATATTATATTTAGATGATTGCGTTGAATATAAGAGTGTTGGTAAATTATTAGATACTTTATATAAAGATGAAAATATTCATTTGGATTTAAATGATGATATTATGAGTAAACTTAAAGATACTACGGTAGAATATGTTAACAAAAAGAAGAAGTTTTGGAAATTATTTGAGTTTAATGATTTTAAATTAAAGTTTAAGAGATTAAAGAAGAATCTATATTTTGTTAATTTAGATATTGAAATATCAATGCCTATATATAGTGATTATGCTATTGAAACTGCTAAAAATACTTATATTGTTTTAGAGAATTCTACCTATTTACTATATAATATGTTATGTGCTAAATTACTTAATGAAGTTATTAATCTAGATTATTCTAAAAAGTATGTTGTTAGTTATCCTGTTAGTTTATTTAGTAAAGTAAAAAAGGGTGCTAGGTATTTAAGATTACTGGATAATAATTTATGTAGAAATAAAATTTGTATGTGTTTTAATTATAAAGATTATTTAGAGAATAAAAAGAATATTAATGATTTAATTAAAAGTGGATATTCTGTTGGAATAAAACTTGATGAAACATTTGATGATGATTATGAATGCTTAGTATTATTTAATTATGTATTTGTATATGAAAAATATGATTATTATGATGTAATAATGGAGCAAAAAGAAAATTTAGGTAGTGTTGTTGTAACTTTGTAGTGGAGGTATTTATGAAAACTTTTTTTAGATTTTTATATGAGATATTATCACAATTTTTTTCGGGATTTGTAAAAGTCCTTTTAGGATTTTGGGATGGGATTGTTGCAATATTTAATTTTAAATCTTATCATAGAATTATTAATAGATATACTGGTGATTTTACAGTTGTTGAGTGGATTTTGTTTGGTATAGCAATGCTACTAGTTTTAGCACTACTTGCAGCGGTTATTTTAGGCATTGTATATTTAATAAGAAAATATATTAGATTTAGAAAGACTATTGTTGAGCAAGAGTCTATGCTAGAAGAAATATCTACATTAAATAATAAGGTGGCTACTTTAGTATCTGAAAGAGAAGATATTTTGGCTATGAAGGTATCACAACTTGGTTTAAAGCCAAATGAATCAAATACTGAAGAAGCAGTTGAAAATAGTGAAGATGATAGTGTTGATCAAAATACTAGTATTAGATTTTCTAAACTTAATGATGTTGATATTGCCTTTAAAGATTATAAAATACAGAATTATAATAATAGTTTTGATTTAAAAGAATTAGTTGAATTATTTAGAAACTTTGCTGCTAGTCAATTAAGATTATATTATACTAGTGATATGATTAGAATATTTATTGCGGGTCTTGCAAGTACTAGACTTATTATTTTACAAGGTATATCTGGTACTGGTAAAACATCTTTAGCTTATGCTTGGGGAAAGTTTTTAAAGCATGACTCTTGTGTTGCATCAGTTCAGCCTTCATGGAGAGATCGTAGTGAATTATTTGGCTATTTTAATGAGTTTACTAAGAAGTTTAATGAAACAGATATTTTAAAGACATTATATGAAGCAGGATATACTGATGATATATATACAGTTATTCTTGATGAAATGAATATTAGCCGTGTTGAGTATTATTTTGCTGAGATGTTATCTATTTTGGAAATGCCTAATAAAGATGAATGGATTATTGAGGTAGTTTCTTCAGCATGGAAAAGTGACCCAGTTAATTTAATTGGTGGTAAGTTAAAGATACCTCCTAACTGTTGGTATATAGGCACTATCAATAATGATGACTCTACATTTATGGTTACTGATAAAGTTTATGACCGTGCTATGCCAATTGATATTAATAATAAAGGTGAAGTTTTTGAAGCGGAGGATACACCTGCTCAGGATATTAATTATAGTTATTTAGATAAATTATTTCAAGAAGGTATTCGTGATAATCAGATTAGTGAAGAATCATTAAGAAAAATAGATGAGATGGATAATTATGTTATTAAACATTTTCGTATTGCTTTTGGTAATCGTATTGTTGCTCATATGAAAAAGTTTGTTCCTGTCTATGTTGCTTGTGGTGGAGATGAAATATCTGGTATTGATTACTTTATTGCTAGAAAAATACTTAGAAAGTTTGAGCAATTAAATGTATCTTATATTAGAGATGAAATAGATGGATTTGTTGAGTTTTTGGATAATACTTTTGGTAAAGATGCTATGAAAGAATGTATTGAATATGTACTTAGACTTAAGAAAATGTCATAGGATGTGATAAGATGGATCAAAAAATGAAAATATTAGAATTATATGATAGTGCTAAACCTACTGTCGTTAATTCTTTTAATAATAATTTAAATTCAAATTATGTTGTTAAGGTTAATAGTGAAAGCCTTTCTGTTGATTTTGAATGGTTAGAAATAATGGAGGGTACAGTTAGATATATAGATAATATTTTAAGAAATCCTAATCGTTTAATTGTTAATGAAGAAGAAATTGTTAAAGTAGAACAGGCAAGAAGAATAACTGTAGAAACTATTAAGCATTTATCTAAACATACTAATTTTATTCAAGAGATTGATAAGAATGGAGAAGTTAGACCTTCTAAAATATTAAATATTAATAAAGATGAAAGTTATGATACTTATGAAAATAGATTAATATATACTTTAATACAGAATATGCGATCTTTTATTGATATTAGAAAATCTAAGTTAATTACTAAATCAAAAGATAATAGTAATCTTGAAAGTGAATATCATGGTAAGACTAAAATTGGTAGTGAAAATATTGATGTAGATGTTATTATGCATGCAAGTTCTAAGAAAGAGTCTGAGTATAAGAGTGAAAATGATATGACTGTGGAAGAAAGAATTGCTAAATTAGAACTAAAGATTACTGATTTAACTAATACTAATGTTTATAAAACACTTGCTAAAGCTCATGTTGCTAGAGTTATACCTCCTGTTAAAAAGACTAATTTGATTTTAAAGAATGTTAACTTTCAGTATGTTATGAGATTATGGGATTATTTGCAATCTTATGATGAGGGTGGTAATAGCGTTAAGAAAAGTAATGATAAATATACAGATGATGTTAATACTAAGGAATTATTTGATAATGTATTTTTGTTAAATTATTTAATTAGTAGTTCATTTAAAGATAATAATAATATTACTGAGAAAGAAAAAACTGAGACAATAGAGAAAATTACAAATGATATGATAAGTACTATTGTGCAAATAAATAGTGATTTACCAATAGAAGATATTCAAAAGATAATAGGGGATAAAATTGCTATTATTAAGACAAAGAAAGAGGCATCAATTGATGAAATTGAAGATAAAATTAATAGTAAAATACAGAGTGCTTTGTCTAAGATTATTAATTTTGATTTTGATTAAGGGTGTGTGTTATGATTAAGAAGATAATAGATAATAAGTTTTTAAGATTTATATATGGGTTTATTAAAACAATTATATGGATTGTATTATTGGCTATAGTAGTTGTTGTATTTATTCAAAGATTTTTTGATAATACTAATGTATCAATTAATGGGTTAAGAATATTTAATGTTGCTACTGGATCAATGTATCCGGAATATAAGATAGGTGATATTATTATTACTAAAGAAGTTGATGAAGATGAAATTAATGTTGGTGATAATGTTACATATTTAGGGGAGAAATTAGATCTTGCGGGGTTAATTATAACGCATAAGGTTGTTAATAAAGAAGAAAAAGATGGGGAAGTTATATTTACTACTAAAGGTGTTGCTAGTGAGATAGAAGATCCTAAGATTACTTATTCTCAAATATATGGTAAAGTTATTTATAAGACAGTTGTATTAAGTTATTTAAGTAAATTACTTACTAATAAGGTTGCTTATTATACTATTTTTATGGTATTGGGTATAATTACATCGATTGAGATTTCTAGTAGTATTTTTGCAAAAAAGAAATATGATGGGGATGAAAAAAGCGATGAAGAAGGTAGAGAAGAATAAGCTACTTATTATATTAAAATCTATAAAAAAGCATATTAAAATTCGACACTTAGTTATGTTAATTGTTTTATTAAGTGTAAATACTTATGCTTGGTTTATATATTCACAAAAACTTACTGGTAATTTTGATGTTCATGTTCGTTCATGGAAAGTTATGTTTTCATCATCTGATCATATTGTTTCTAATAATATAGTTATTCAAGTTTCTAATATGTATCCAGGGATGGAACAATTTAGTGATTCTATTATTGTATATAATGATAGCGAAGTTTATTCAAAAGTTTATTATAATATTCTTGAAGTAAATATTATGGGGACTACTTATATGTCTAAAGAAGGTAAGCAAAAAAATGGGTTAGAAGTATTAGATGATGATATGACAAGTGCTGAAATAGAGACAATGTTGGAGGAGCAATACCCTTTTGTTATTAATATTGGCACTACTGCAGATATAATGAGTCCTAGTGATGAAGAGTCTAACTTTAATGTCGTTGTTACTTGGCCATTTGATCAGGGAAATGATGAATTAGATACTTATTGGGGAACTTTAGCATATGATTATATGAAAAATAACAATACAACAAATTGTATTGAAATTAAACTTGATTTAATAGTAGAGCAGATAGATAATGAAAGTAGTCAATCTAATTAGATTGACTACTTATTTGTATTAGATTAATGTTAACATTATAGTTAGCATTATTTTCTGTTGTTGCAAGTGTATCTTCGCTATTATTCATTTGTTGTGTTTCAGCATCATCATTCCATTTAAAGTAAACTCTGATACTTTTTGTTTTACTTGTATCATTATAATTAATTACTCCTGTAATATTTTCACTATATGTATAATCTATATCTTCAATAGTATATTTAACTATTTCAAAGTCTTTAATTGTTTGTTCATTACTAGGGTTAAGTGTTATAGTATATTTAAATGATACATCAGCATTTGTTCCATCTATTATTATATCAAAGTATCCTTCAGATGTTGGTGCAATAACGTTTTCTTTTATATATTGATTTTCAGTAAATACTGGTGTTAAGTTATTTGTAAAATTAGAGTTTTGAATTACATCTTGAGTATTTACTGTTATATTCCATCTAGCAATATTAATATTTGAATTTGCTTCAGCTGATGAAACATATTTTGCATATGTATTTTGTATTAATGAAACAGAATAAGTAAGTGATAGTAATGCTACAAATATTGATATTCTTTTTTTAAAATGCATAATTATCAACTCCTTATCTTACTTTTAGTATAAATAAAAATATATAATTAAGCAATAATTCGACAAAAAAAAGTTTCACTTTACAATATGTGTATAATCGGTATAAATATATAATTTTTGGTATAAAATATGGGAATATATAAATCCTAAATTATTGCAATACTAAACTTAATATGGTATAATTTCATTAACGTAGGTGATAGAGATGAAGATAGGCAAGTACGTATTAGTTGTAGTTGCAATAATATTCCTAACAGTAGGTGGTACATTTGCCTATTGGACTGGAAGAAGTAATAATGTCAATATAAATGCCTCACTTGGAAATATTAACAATTGTGTAAGATATACTAAGGGAACGAATTTAACTTCAAGTAGTTTTATGCCAAGTACTAGTTATACTGGAGGAGCATCTACTACAATAACATTATATAGATATGCTAGTGGCTCTAATAGTTGTAATATTAATAGTACTATTTATGGTACAATATCTATAAAAATAAATAGTATTGGAACAAATTTAAGTAGTGAAGCGGGATTTAAGTATTCATTAGTAAGTGGAAGTACTGTCTTGGCATCAGGGACATTTTCTGGAAAAGGAGTAGGTACTTATACAATTAAATCTAATATTGCTTTAAGTACTTCATCAACGACATATACTTTATATGTATGGTTAGATAAAAGTGTTGATTTGAATGAAAGCATAGTTGGAGAATCATTTAATATGGAACTGATAGCAAGTGCTACTAATAAGCCAAGTTAACTATTAACGAAAGTTGATAGTTTTTTAATATATTCTTAATTTTAACTATTTTATATCTTTATGTGAATATTAATTTTTCATAATTTTTATCTAAACAATAATAAAGAACTGGCTTTTTTAAATTATTAGTGTATAATATAGTTAATTTGAAATGAGGGGATGAAATAGTATGAGTGAAGGGTCAAAGAAAAAAACTTCAGAAAATAAAGATGTTGTGAAAGTAAAAAATAATGTTTCAAAGAAAAAATCTCAAGCTAAAAGCACAGTTAAATCATCACCGATTGTAAAGAGAGAGAAGAAAACAAATGGGAATACATATAAGAATAAAAATAGTCAAGTAAAGAAAAAGAATATTCAGACAAATACTTCATTAAATAATAAAAATCAGTTAAAGATGGATACTGAATTAGTAAAAAGTACATTATCTAAGAAGAAAAAATTAAATATTATTCTTGATGTTATAATTACTATTATTATCATAACGATTATTGTTTTGTCTATCTTATTATATTTTAAAAAGAAAGAAGAAAATAAGACAAGACAAGAGTTAATTGAGGCAGTTATTCCAAGAAAAATATCATCTGAAGAAATGCCTGTGTATGAAGCAAGTTTGAAAAATGAAATAGAAGAGTTAAGAATAAAATATAATAATGAGGATGTGTATGGAATATTATCTATTGCTAATCAAGATACTAGTATTCCTTTAGTTAAGGGTGATGATAATAATTATTATTTAAGTCATTCTATTTCAAAAGAAAATAGTATTATTGGTAGTGTTTTTATTGATTATAGACATGACTCATCATCAAGGCAAATTAATATTTACGGCCATAACTCTGGTAATTATGATCCTCCACTTAGGGTTTTAGAAAACTATTTATTTAGTGAAAAATACTTTAATAATAATTTAAATATTGAATTAAAAGTAGATAATGAAGTTCGTAAATATCAAATATTTAGTATTTATCCTGCTGATAATGAGTCTAAGGAAGAACATATGCAATTTGATTATCAAAGTGAATTAGATTGGTTGAGACACTTTGAACGTATGCATCAAAGAAGTTTATATAAAACAAATGTTGTTTTTTCGGAAAGTGATAATATATTAGTTTTACAAACGTGTATTTTGTATGGCAAGTATCAAGATAAATTACTTATTGTTGCTGCTAAAGAAATAAAATAGTTTGGAATATATTTATCTTTATAAACTATGATATATATCATAAGGGGGAAAGTTATGAAAAATAAAATAATTAAGAATATACCAAATGCTATAACAATATCTAGAATTATTTCATCAATAGTGGGTGCTATTTCATTTGTTTCTGGTAGTTATTATTTATCATTTGGAACATATATATATGGTGCTATTAGTGATTTCTTTGATGGTTTATCTGCTCGTAAATTAAATGCTTATTCAGAATTGGGTAGAAAACTAGATGTTATTTCTGATAAGTTATTTGCTTTATCGCTTTTGGTACCTAGTATAGTATGTGGAAATATTTTAATGATAGTGCCATTATTATATGAAATAAAAATATCTTATATTAATTATAAGTCAGAGAAACTAGGATTTAAACCTGCAACTATTCGTTTAGGGAAATTTAAAACTGCGATGTTATTTCCTACTGTAATTACAGGATTGCTTTCTACAATTAAACCAGAATTATATTTTCTTTTAGGGGCTTTGTTTCCTATGACTACAGTATTACAAAGTAAAACTGCTACAATGTATGAAAATATATTACAAGATAATATTGAAGGTAAAACAATAAATTATAATTCACAACCAATATATAAAAATACTAATACTATTGATAAAGTAAAAGATTTATCTAATGAGTTTACTTATCATTTATGTAATCCAGTAATTAAAAATAAAGTAAAAAAAAGAGTATTAAAAAAATAACAGGAAATAATTATCCTGTTTTATAATATCTTATCTATTAAGCCGTAGTCTAAAGATTCCTTACTATCTAGATAATAATCTCTTTCTGTGTCTCTTTCAATTTTTCTTAAGCTTTTTCCTGTTTGCTTTGATAATATAGTATTTAATTTTTTCTTAAGTTTAATAATTCTTTCTGCGGCAATTTTAATTTCTGTTGCTTGACCTTGTACTCCTCCTAGAGGCTGATGAATCATAACTTCTGAATTAGATAGACAATATCTTTTTCCTTTAGTGCCACAAGCTAGGAGAAATGCGGCCATTGATGCAGCCATTCCTATACAGATAGTGGAAACATCACTTTTAATAAAATTCATTGTATCATAAATTGCCATTCCTGAAGTAATACTACCACCTGGTGAATTGATATATATACTTATATCACTATGATTAACCCCGTCAAGATATAGTAATTGAGCAACAATACTATTTGCTAAATTATCATCTATTTCTCCTGATAGAAGAATTATTCTATTTTTTAGTAATCTTGAATATATATCATAGACTCTTTCACCATTATTAGTTTTTTCAATAACTGTAGGTATTAAGTTCATATTTCATCCTTTCTTATTATCTATAAATATTTTAATATTAATTATTATTATTTATACAAGAAAGTTATCGACAAATATTAATAAAGGTGGTATTTTAATATTTAGGTAGGGTGAAGAGGATGACTATAGAAAAAGAGGTAGTTGGTCTTTTACAAACAAATTGTTATATTTTAGAAGAAAATAATGAAGTAATAGTAATTGATCCGGGGGATGATTTTTTAAAGATAGATAAACATCTTATTAATAAAAACATAGTTGGAATAATTATTACACATAATCATAGTGATCATATAGGTGCTGTAAAGGATATTGTAAATAAATATCATTGTTCTGTATATGATAGTTCTAATTTATCTGAGGGTATAAATAGGATGGGTACTTTTCAGTTTGAGGTAATATCTACTAAGGGTCATACTAATAATTCAATAACTATTTATTTTAAAGAAGATAAGTGTATGTTTGTTGGAGATTTTATTTTTAAGTTAGGTATTGGGAGATGGGATTTACCAACAGGTAATGTTAAAGATATGTTATTATCTATTAAAAAAATAAAGAATTATCCTGATGATATTTATATATATCCTGGGCATGGCGCTAGTACAACACTTGGATATGAAAAAGAAAATAATGAATATTTATGTTAAATAGACAAGATATAATTGATAAGAAAATAATGTCTTTATCTCTATCAAAGTTTAGAAGTAGTTTTCATCTTACAAGGAAAGATATTTTATATATTGATAGACTTGGTTTAGAAAAGATTTGTCAAGATGCGTATGATATTATAAATAAAAGATTAGCGCCTCAAATAATAGTTAATGATGGTAAACAAACACCTTTTCGTGGGCATCCTGTTTTTACTGCGCAACATGCGACGGGGTGTTGTTGTCGAACTTGTCTTTATAAATGGCATCATATTACACCTAATAAAAGTCTTACTACTAATGAAATAAATTATATTGTTGCAATAATTATGACATGGATAATTAAAGAATATAATAAAAAAAGATAAAATTATGATATACTATAAATACATTAAAAGAAGGAGTAGAGAAAATGAATATTATAATGAATAAAGCTATAGAAAGTGCGATAAAAGGTATTAGAAATAAAGAAGGTGGGCCTTTTGGAGCGGTTATTACTGATAAAGATGGTAATATTATTGCTAGTGGTAATAATAAGGTTATTATTAATAATGATCCAACTGCTCATGCTGAGGTTATTGCTATTAGGAATGCTTGTCAAATATTAAAAACATATGATTTATCAAACTATATAATGTATACGACTTGTGAACCATGTCCAATGTGTTTAGGAGCTATTATATGGTCTAATATTAAAACTGTTTACTATGGCTGTGATAAAGAAGATGCTAATAATATTGGCTTTAGAGATGATATAATTTATGAATATTTAAATAATAGAGAATTAAAATTATTAGATATGCATCAAATAAATCGTGAAGAATGTATGAAAGTATTTAATGAATATACTAATAATAATGGTATAATATATTAAAAAAACGACCTTAAAATAGGTCGCTTTTATTATTCATACTAGTAGAGTTAGTATTATTTTCTGTACACTTATTATCCATGCAATTTGAACAATTATGTGTATTATTCATACTATTTCTTTTAGTAGAATTTGAGTTTTTTGACTTTTTGTTTTTAGCCATTTTGATCACCCAATATTAGTATGAGAATTAATTTAAAATTTATGTAAAAAACTTTGTAAACATTCTTTAATTAATTTTTATTTTTGATATAATAAATAATAAAGTGGTGATAATAATGAGTAGTAAGTTAAAAAAATTATTAGAGGCAATAAATTATGATGATAATGGTGAATTAGATAATTGTTCTTTATCTAAAATTCAAATAGAAAAGGATAATTCTTGGGTAATTATTATTAGTTCGGATAATTTAATTTCTGTAGATATTTATAATAAGTTATTATTATGCTTAAAGAATAATTTTACAGAGGTAAATGATGTTTTTTTAAGAATAGTAGTAAGTAATATTGATAATAATAAAATATCACTATATTTTGAAGATATTATTTCTTCTTTAGCAAATAATAATAGTAAGTATACTGTATTTAAAAATAGAAATATTTTTATAAGAGATGATACTTTAGTTATAGATATATATAATATTGTTGAGAAAGAGGATATTAAATCTTCTTCTAAGTATATTATATCTTCTTTATTTAATTATGGCTTTAATATTACTAATATTGAGACTAATTTAGTTATGGATAAAGATATAAAAGCTACTATTGAAAGTGAATTAAATAGTAGTTTAAATATTAATTATTCTAAAAAAGAAGAATCACCTAAAGAAGAAAAAATAATAGATAAACCAACTTATCGTCCTAAAAAGAGTAGTGAAATAACAAAGCTTAAAGATATATTGTATGAAGTAGATAATATTAATATATCTGGGCAAATATTTGGTATAGATTATTTTGAGGCAAAAAGTGGATATAAAATAATAACTATAAAATTAACTGATAATACTGATAGTATTTATGTAAAGACATTTACAAAAGATGATAAAGAATATCAATTATTACAAGATTTATTAAAACAAGGTTCTTGGTATAATTTTTATGGTAAAGTTGTTATGGATAGATATGCTAATGAATTAGTATTTAATACTAGATATAAAGATATTGAAAAAATTGAATCGCCTAAAACAGAAGAGGTTGTAGATAATGCAGAAGTTAAAAGAGTAGAACTTCATGCTCATACTATGATGAGTCAAATGGATGGTATAACTAGGGTAGATTTAGGTAAACATACTTGTGAATTAGTTAGTAATGCTATTAAGATGGGGTATCGAGGAGTTGCTATAACAGATCATAATGGTTGTCAAGCATTTCCTATAGCATATGGGCTTATTACTGATTATAATAAAAAAGTAGAGGATGAAAGTAAGAAGTTTAAAGGATTATATGGTACAGAGTTAACTTTAGTAGATGATACTGTTAATATAGTTGTAAGACCTAAAGATTATCTATTGGAACATACTACATTTGTTGTATTTGATACTGAAACAACGGGCTTTAATGCCGCTAATGGGGATCAAATGATTGAAATTGGTGCTGTTAAAATATGTGATGGTGTTATAACTGATCGTTTTGATGAATTAATAGATCCTGGTCGTCCATTACCGAAAAAAATAACGGAATTAACTTGTATAACGGATGAAATGTTAAAGGGTAAAGATAGTGAAGAGAATGTTTCTAAAAGATTTTTAGAGTGGACTGGGGATTTACCAATGGTGGCTCATAATGCTAAATTTGATATTTCATTTATTGAAATGGCCATGAAAAAATATAATCTTGGAGAATTTACTAATACAGTTATTGATACTTTAGAATTATCAAGAACTTTAGATCAAGGATTTTCTAGACATAGTTTATCTGCATTAGAAAAAAGATATAATGTTGAATGGGATGAAGATGCTCATCATAGAGCGGATTATGATGCTGAGGGGACTGCTTATGTTTTTCATAAAATGATTCAAAAATTAATGGATCAAAACTATAATACAGTTGAAGATTTAGAAAGATTAATACCTAAGGATGAGATTCATAAGTTTGGTAATACATATCACTTTAATGCTATTGCTTTAAATAAAAAAGGGTTAAAGAACTTGTTTAAAATAATTTCTTTAGCTAATACTACATATTTATATAAAACACCTAGAATATTAAGAAGTAAACTTAATGAGTTAAGAGAAGGGTTGTTAATTGGAAGTGGTTGTTATGAGTCAGAAGTCTTTATTTTAGCGCGTAGTAAAGATGGAGAAGAGTTAACTAATATAATTAATTTTTATGATTATGTGGAAGTACAACCACCTGAAGTATATAGTCATTTAATTCAAACTAGTGATTTTAAAAATGAATATGAGGTAAAAGAACATATTAAAAAAGTAATAGATGCTACTATTAATGCTGGAAAGATTATTGTAGCAACAGGAGATGTGCATCATTTTTATCGTGAAGATAAAATATATCGTGAAATAATTGTTAATCAAAAAGTACCTGGTGGTGGTAGACATCCACTTGCTAAAAGTAGTATTACGGAAATACCTTCTCAACACTTTAGAACTACGGAAGAAATGCTTAATGATTTTGACTTTTTAGATAAAGATTTAGCATATCAAATTGTTGTAGAAAATACTAATAAAATACTTGATATGGCTGAGTTTATTGAAGTTATAATAGATACTGGTGGAATACCATTTTCTCCACGTGTAAAAAGTGATGATGGTAAAAGTTATCTAGATTGTCCACGAGTAGTTACTGATTTAGTTTATAATAAGGCTAAAGATTGGTATGGAGATAATCTCCCATATAATATTGAAAGTAGAATAGCTACTGAATTATATGGAGATATTGTTTATAAATGTTGGGCTAGTCTTATTGAAAAAAATAGTCCTGATTTATCTGAAGAAGAAAAAACTAAAGAAATATATGCTAATTTACATAAAACATTAATTGAAGGATTTGATTCGGTAAAGTCTTTATTAAAAGATTATTTAAAAGATAATTGGAATATTGAAGAAGATGGGGAATTTGATGATAGTAAACTAGAGAAAAAATTAAAAAAGGAATTAGGGGGTATTATTGGTGGAGGATTTGATCCTATTTATTTAATTGCTCAAAGACTTGTTAAACACTCTAATGATGATGGATTTTTAGTTGGTTCTCGTGGTAGTGTTGGAAGTAGTTTCGTTGCTACGATGATGGGAATTACAGAAGTAAATCCTTTGCCAGCACATTATCGTTGTTCTAAATGTAGGTTAAGTATCTTTGACGATGATAATGGTAATTCTTTGGGTGCTACATATTCTTCTGGATTTGATTTACCTGATAAAGAATGTCCAAATTGTCATATTCCATTAGTAAAAGATGGACAAGATATGCCATTTGCAACTTTCTTAGGCTTTAATGCTGATAAGGTTCCTGATATTGATTTAAACTTTTCTGATTTAAAT
>CAZTTM010000014.1:456-15671 GCA_964616035.1 uncultured Muribaculaceae bacterium | reverse complement strand
ATATTTTTTTAACAAATGCTTCATATAACCATCCTTATTCTACGTTTTAATATAAACTTTGTAATAAACAATAAAGAAATTAATATAATAGCAGATATAATCAATGGTTCATATACATTCAACTCTAAACTTATGTTAGTATAATAATTAAAATAATTATAAATTGAACTATACAAAATAAATGGTGGATAATAAAAAAGTATTGGAATTATCGAAAATACAGCTATTGAAAATATATATGCTACATATGATAATGATTTGTTTTTTATTAAAGATACAATTACTAATGAAACTAAAGATATTATAGCTCCATATAAAAAAGCCATTATAAAATCAAAAATAATTATAATAATTGAGGAACAATTATATGCAATATACAAAAATTTATCATTTATAAAACTAGTACTACCTAAAAAGTGAACATATGATATCCCATTTGGAAAGAAAATATTTAAAAATATGAAGTATAATAATTTAGAAACTAAAAATAATAAACCACAATATATAGAATTACTTATAATTGTATTATTTAAATACTTTCTCTCTCCTATACGAAATATATTCGATACAACGCCGTTATTAAATACTTCACTATAGAAAACAGATGATATATAATAAAAAACATATATAGTCATTAAAAGTGAATATACTAAAAATATTTTATTATTAAAAGATACGACATACAAATATAATGCTGAGAAAATATTTTGAACATCTGATTCTATATACATAACTATTTCATTATCCAATATCAAATTATTAGCTACATTAGATAAATAATTTTTAATATAATAATCTAAATAAGTTGTTGTATATTGACTTGCATTATAAAAAAATTCATTTTTTATACACATATACAATAATAAATATATTAAAAAAGAAATTAATATTAATATTTTAAATTTTTTGTTTTTTAATTTGTTATATATTATTCTTAAAACCATATTACCTCCAACCTATTTTATAATTATAGCATATTAAGCATCACCAGTAAATGTAAATTGTCCACTAACAGTAAATGAACTCAAAACATTTTTATTATCAAGATATAAAGCATATGTACTTCCCTTAAGTGCACAATAATTACTTGATGTATCTGTTCCTGAGCACTTACCCATCATTGCTATAGACCATCCAACAGGAACTGTTGAAACATTAGATGCATTCCATAAAGCCGATCCAGTTGAAGTAGTTTTTAAATCACTACCAAGTTGATTTTGTTTTGTACCATTATAATATGAATAATATTTTGAATGTACAGCAGCAGTGCCAGAATAACTAGATATTGCATTTAGTACATATTTATAATTTTTTTCTGCAGTAGCAGGTGCTATTGTTGCCGATTTCAACTTAGGAACTGTTATTGATATATATGAAAATCCTTGAGTTGCCGCAGATACCCCAACTGTAACAGTCAATACTACAAATAAAGGTCAATACTAAAAATAAAATCTTTTTAAATTTCACAATTATCACCTCCTTTTTTTATATTTATATTAATAGCATTTATATACTCATTATATAAATTGCTTTAATATACTTTTTTTACCAAAGACCAGTCCATGTTGCCTTTGTAATTGGAACTTCATCATAGCTTTCTATTATAGATGAACCTAAAATTAAGCCATTTTTATTTATAGAATAATAACTCGAATTTGATGAACTTGTAGTTTTCACTGCATGTGAGTAATCTCCATACGCATATAATGTATTTAATGTAGTTGAAGTTGATGATTTACCAATAGTAAAATAGATATAAGAGTCCATTGATGTAATACTACTTGATGTAGGTAATTTAAACAATGCTGAACCGCCAGTTGCTGTTCTATTTACAAAACTTACATTTGATGAGCTACAACTTCCACTCCTATAACAATAGTTCTGCTGAAATGTTATATCAGATGTTATGTACACACTTGTATCAATTCCAATTCCAATAATATCATAACTTCTTGTACTAGGAATGTGTTTCCATTCCACACTCATTTTATACCTGTATCCATATGCCAACGATATAATTTGTGATTTCATCTTTTTATAATTTGTTTCTGAATAACCATCAACAGAATGAAAACTAATAGAATTAAATATTGATTCATTAACATTATTATATATACTCTCACTTATTTCTTCAAAATAAGTTGAAATTATATCACCATTATTATCATATTTTGTTGTCACACGATAGTATTTATCATTTGTTGATACAACAACACCAACCAAGTTTTTATTTTCATTATATTCCTTATTTGTCATATTCATAATTTCACTTCTAGTAAATCCTAGATTGATTAAATTTCTAAATTCGTCATTATCTATTACTATACCATTTGTATTAATAAAACTATCTGTATTAACCGTACTAGCATTAATCTCATTTATGTATCCAAAAAATACAATGTTTAAAAATAATATAAAACTCAAAATATTTTTAATAGTTATTTTTTTATTTTTTTGTTTTAATTCGAATATATCAAAAGTCTTTAGAGCTATCTTTTTTCTTTCCATAATTATACTTCCTCCATAATGTAAATTTACCATCCGATAGACTTCAAAAACACCTCTTTTGAGTAGAGTTTGGTAGAGTTTATAAAAAATAATGTTCAAAATAAAAAAAGCATATATTTTTGCTTTAATATAATTTTTTTTTCAACTATAAGTTTATTATTAGAAAATGAATTTATAATATTAAAACTCATTACATACTCATCTATTTCTAGATTACTATTAATATATTTTATACTCAATGTTAAATTAGTTTTATTAAGACTATCTTTTTTTACTATATCTACTAAATCAGACTTTAAACAAATATTAATACTCTTAATATAATCCCCTATTTTTACTTTATTGCTATCGCTTGTTTTCTCAAACGAATATATATCTCCAGTCTTATATAGCAATAAATTTTCTAACATTAGATTATATTCAAAAGCATAACCTTCTTTATTATATATTTCATCGTTTATTAAGTTTAAATCCATTAATGTAATTATACTTTTATCACCTGCTAATATTATATTTCCTTTTCCGTTAAAATCTTCACTAGAAGTAGAAAGACTATATACATGATGTTTATTATATGTATTATAAGTAAATAAACAAGTTATTATTAACACAGCAATTAAAAAGCACACAATAATTATTAACATTATTTTTTTATATTTTATATTTTCACTTTTTCTCGATAACTCAACTGCATATTTAGTTGCTTCATTTGCTACTTTATCTGTTAATCTTGTATTTCTTTCACCTGCATAAAATTCCATTAATGATATGTTAAAGAAACTAATTAATTTTTCTACTGTCACAGGCTCTGGTAAACATATGCCACGCTCCCATTTACTAACCGATTTATCACTAACACTTAACTGTTCAGCCAATTGAAACTGTGTTAATTTCTTTTCTTTTCTTAAATATACTATAAATTTTCCTATCTTATTTAAATCCGTTATAAATGCACATCCCTTTCTAAACATTATATCACAAATCTTTGCTAGATTCTTAACTTTGAATATTTCAATAGTCTTCTACCATCAATAACAATCTTATTATATGATAAATAAAATTACAAATAAGATATATAGTAAAAAAAACACCTATATAGATATATAAGTGTTAATTATTATAAATTATTTAATCTTTCTCTAATTAAAGTACTAATTACTGACATATCAGCACGTCCAGCTACCCTACTAGATACTTCTTTCATAATTTTACCCATATCTTTACTAGATGTTGGGTTAACTAATGAAAAAGCTTCATCTAATATTTTATTTACTTCTTCATCGCTTAATTTAGGAGGTAAATAACTATTAAGTATTTCTATTTCTTTTTCATTTTGACTAATTAAATCTTGTCTATTAGCTTTCTTAAACTCATTAATAGCATCATTTCGCATTTTTATTTGTTTAGAAATAACTTTAATCATTTCTTCATCTGTTAATTCAGCACGTGGATCTTTCTTCTCCAATTGCATAGCTCCTTTAACCATACGAATAACTGATAATTTAAAGCTATCTTTATTTTTCATGCATTCTTTTAAATCATTATTAATACGTTCTACTAGCATTTCATCATCTCCTTAATTAGTTATTAACTTTGCTTTCTGTCCTATTTCCTTTATAACTCTTAAAGTTATTATTTTTTTTATAATTCTTATTTGCTTTTCTAGAGTTCATAGTATTTATTTTCTTTTCTTCTCTTAATCTTACGCCTGGTTTTTTATAACCGTCAGCTCTTTCTCTAGCTTTAGAAAGGGTACCATTTCTAGCAACTTCTGTTTTTAATCTTCTTAATGCAAAGTCTAAGTTATTATCTTTTACCTTTACTGACACTTCTATCCCTCCCTTCCTAAATACATCTAGATTATATCACTTTTTTTTACGTAATACAAGAATAAAAATAAATTTATACCTCTAACATTTAACAATGATAGATTTTCTATACCATAAAGATATGATTATACATAATCTATAGACTTTAATTCAAATAAGTACTACTTAGATTTCAATAAAAAAAGAGAAAATAATACTCTTAAAGATGATATTTCTTTTGTATTTCTCTATCTATATCTCTTTGCTTTATTACTTCTCTTTTATCATAATCATGACGTCCTTTAGCAAGGCCTATTTCTACTTTAGCTCTAGATTTAACTAAATATACTTTTAAGGGTATTAAAGTATATCCCTCTATTTCTAATTTATCTCTTAGTTTATATATTTCTTTTTTATGAAGTAATAACTTTCTAGTTCTTGTTTCTTCATGATTAAATCTATTACCTTGCTCATAACTAGCAATATGACTATTAAGTAAATATGCTTCTCCATTTTTAATAATAACATAACTATCTTTAATATTCATTTTCCCATTTCTAATAGATTTTATTTCTGTTCCTGTTAAAGCAATCCCTGCTTCATATGTACTAATAATGTCATAATCATGTCTTGCTTTTCTATTAACTATTTCCATATAACCACCCTATTTAACTACTACACTTTCATCATATTTCTTTACATAGTTTGCATATTTATCATGTATACTTTGATAATCTTCTAGTAAATCATCATTTAATTTACTAAAAGGTATAACTTTAAAATCAGTATAATCATCATAATAAGTATACAATAATTCATTATAATCATTATCTATCTTAATGTCTACATTATTTTCTTCAATTAATTTAGTAATTTTTACTGAAGACATTAATCCTATTCTATTAGATATATCTTTAACACTATGAGCTGATATAAAATTACCAAGTGAATATATAACTAAAGTATCATCAATATGTTCAATTGGTCCAACTACATGAGAATGTGTTCCTATAACAATATCTACTCCTAAAGAAGCTAAATATTCTGCCGCATCCTCTTGATAAGTAGTTTTATCAAAATTATATTCTTCTCCAAAATGCATAGCAACCATTAAAACATCTACTTTATCTCTTAATTTCTCTACATCACTTTTAACTATTTCTTTATAATTTTCATAAGCAGACTTAGAACTTGTTGGCCAAATATTTACATAGTACTCTTTACCACCAGGTACATTAATACCATTAGTTCCATAAGTATAATTTAATAAAGCATATGTAATATTATTTTTTTCTTTAATAACTTCTGCATTTCTATCTTCTTCACTACAATAACTACCAACTGCTAAAACATCACTTTTCTCTTTCCAATACTTGCAAGAGTTTTCAACAGCCTTACTTCCTCTATCAAGAGTATGATTAGTAGCAAGACTCACCATATTAAATCCAGCATCAATCATCGCATCTCCTACTTCATATGGTGAATTAAAAGAAGGATAAGAAGATACTCCTATATCAGAACCACCTAATATCGTTTCTTGATTATAATAAGCTAAATCATAATCTTTAACAATATCTTTTATTTCTGTTATCATTGGTTTAAAATCATAACCATTACCATTAGCATTTTTTTGAGCATCTTCATATATATATTCATGAATAAGAGCATCTCCTACCATAAGTAATGATAGTTTATACTCTTTCTTTTTAGTAGAACTATCTTCATGAATATCAATATCTTCATGAATATTTTTATCATTAAAGATACTACTATGATTAATAAAGATAATTCCTATTACTAATAAAATAATAATAAATACATAACTTAACTTTTTCATTTACTTATCTACCCCATTGGTACTACTTCAATATTACTATCAATACTTTGAACAACTTCTTTATATTTATTATATACTCTTTCACTATCTGATAAGTATTCTCTAATATCAGGATTACTAAATGGTATTACTTTAAAATTACTAAAATTACTACTATAATATGTATATATTAAATCATTTTTTACATTATCAATAGTAATACTTACATCATCACCAACTACTTTTTTATTAATTGTTAAACTACTCATAAGTCCTACTACACATTTATAGTCTGGACAACTATAGTCACCAGCAGATACATTAATATCACTATATTGAGCTGATAGAAAATTACCTAGTGAATAAAATACAACTGTATCATTAATATATTCCACTGGCTCTATTACATGAGGATGTGTACCAATAATAATATCTACTCCTAAGGATTCTAAATATTTAGCAGCATCTTTTTGATAATCAGTTGGTGTATGAGTATATTCAACACCCCAGTGCATTGCTACTATTAAAACATCAACCTTATCTCTAACCTTTTCAATATCCGTTTTAACTACTTCTTTATAGCTTTCATATTCATCATTAGAACTTGTTGGCCATACATTTACATAATAATCTTCATAAGTAGGTAAACCATTTGTACCATAAGTATAATTTAATAAAGCATATGTAATATTATTTTTTTCTTTGATAACTACTGCATTTCTATCTTCCTCACTACAATAACTACCAACCGCTAAAACATCACTCTGTTCTTTCCAGTATTTACAAGAGTTTTCTACACCACTTTTTCCCATATCCATTGTATGATTAGTAGCAAGACTTACCATATTAAATCCTGCATCAACCATCGCATCTCCTACTTCATATGGAGAATTAAACCTTGGATAATGGCTTGTTCCTCCACCAAGTATTGTTTCTTGATTATAGTATGCTAAATCATAATTACTAACATAATCTTTAATATAACTAACAATTGGCTTAAAATCATAACCATCATAATTAGCTAATTTATGAGCATAATTATATACTGCTCCATGAATTAAATTATCTCCTACCATAACTAATGATACAGAATAATTTTCTTCTTTAGGTTCTTCTTCTTGAGTATTATTTGTAATATTATTATGTATATCACGATGATCAGATAAATATTTAACATAAAAACTTGCTCCTACAATAACAAATGTAAGTAAAAATATAATAATAAATGTCTTATTTCCAGCTGTATTATTTCTTCTTCTTTTTCTCATTATAACCTACATCCTTTACTATTTTAAAATCAACCATACTAGTTTCGTGAGACGCATTAATTACTTCTACCTGTACTACATCTCCAAACATATATCTATTTTTACTATTTTTTCCAATCATAATTCCTAATTCTTTATCATAGACATAATAGTCACCTTTCATGTCTTCAACTCTAACTAAACCTTCAACAGTATTTTCTAACTGAACAAAGATACCAAATTCACAAACACCACTAACAACACCTTTAAATATCTCTCCAATATGTCCTTCCATATATTGAGCTTTTTTCATTTTTTCAACATCACGTTCACAGTTAATTGAATCTTGTTCTTTAATTGAAGAATGATCAGCAATAACTGGTAATAATTTCTCCCATTTAGATATTGTTTTAGTAGAATATCTCTTTAAATAATCTTTAACTAATCTATGTAATGTTAAATCAGGATATCTTCTAATTGGTGATGTAAAATGAGAATATCTTTTACTACCTAGTCCAAAGTGTCCTATATTAACATTAGAGTATTTAGCTTTTGCCATTGTTTGAATAGCTAAACTACTTAAGATACTACCTTCTTCTTTATCTTTAAACATTTCTAACATCTTTTGATAACTATAATTTTTTATTTTATTAATATCCATATTAAAACTATAACCTTTTAATGATAAGAATCTAATAAATGTCTTTAACTTTTCAGGATTAGGTTTATCATGAACACGATATATTCCCGGTAAATCCATATCCTCAACAAAACCCGCTACAGTTTCATTAGCTACTATCATAAAGTTTTCAATTAGTTTTTCGCCAGTACGTTGACTACGTAATACTATATCTATTGGCTCACACTTTTCATTAACTAATATCTTAGCTTCTGGACTATCAAACTCTAAATAGCCTCTTCTAATCATTTTATTTCTAAGTATATCTGATAATTCTTTCATTAATTTTAAATTATCAGCAAAATCTTCATATCCTTCAGGTATAGTATTTTCTTCTAAAATTTTATTAACATTATTATATGTCATTTGTTTTTTAGAACATATAACGCTTTCAAAAATACGATAATCTACAACATCACCTTTATTATTAATTTTCATAACACATGATAATGCTAATCTATTAACATTAGGATTTAATGAACATATACCATTAGATAATTGATGAGGAAGCATTGGAATAACTCTATCAACTAAATAAACGCTAGTACCTCTTTTAAAAGCATCTTTATCTATTTCACCATCCTGTTTAACATAATAACTAACATCCGCTATATGAACACCTAATTCATACAAACCATTATCTAGTTTTTTTAGTGAAACAGCATCATCAATATCTTTAGTATCATCACCATCAATAGTAAATATAAGATTACGTCTTAAATCTACACGACCAGTTAAATCTCTTACATATACTTCATTAGGTAAACTATTTACTTCTTTCATTTCTTCATCTGAATATTTTGGATCAAAGCCATATTGATAAGCATACGACAAAATATCAACACCAATATCATTTTTATGACCAATAATAGCAACAATTTCACCAAAATAAGTATTATCTTTAAATGGAACAACTACTACTTTATGACCTGGTACAGCATTCATTGTATGACCATTAGGAATCTCTATTATCTTACCATTTCTCTGATCAGATTTAACAAAGTATTTACCATTTTCAATATAAAACTCTCCAACAATATTTGATTCATCACGTTTTAATACCTTGACTACTTTACCTTCATTACTTCTTTTATCAATAACTTCTATTAAAACAATATCATTATCTCTAGCATCAAGTAAATTTTTAGCATTTATATATACATCATCATGTTCTTCCCCAATAATAACAAAACCATATCCTTTAGCATTTATTATAATCTTACCTTTTAAATAATGAGTATTAGTAATAAGCGTATATCTTTTCTTCTTTTCACTATAATATATCACCCCATCACTACACATCTCATCTAAAATAGTATTTAATTCTCTTAACTCTTCAGGAGTTTTTAATCCTAATAAATCATTTATTTCTATAATTGTTAAAGATAAATTCTTTTTATTATTTAAACATTCTAATATTTTATCTTTCATATTCATCCTCCATTATCAACAACATAAAAAAGTATCACTCAATAGTAGTAATTATATTTTTTGTACTAGGTAATGATAAATTATTATCTTCTGTACCTGACGCCCCTATATTCAATATTACCTCACTAGTACCATTATTATAAATATGAACAATTCTATTAATTGTAGTATTAGTATTAATTGTTCCACTAGTAGCAGCATTTTGTGTAATATTAACATTTGTAAGAGTACCTTCAATTAATTCATACCAACAAGCATAATTTAATATTTTAGAAGTTGAATTAGTAATATTTAATTCAATACTAACACTATCATTAGGTAATACTCCAACAATATGTCCTTCATCCAAAGTCACAACCTTATCAATAGAATTAACTGCAATAACATTAACAGCATTATTAACAACATAGTTATAACTAAAATAAGAATAAGTAGTATATACTCCAGCACCTATTAACCCTATAACTAAAACAACAATTAATATTAAATATCTAACGGGAATATCTTTAATTTTCTTCATTCTAAATGCTCCTATCTAACTACTATAATGATAGCATAAAACAATCTAATAAGCAATCAAAAAGAACCAATTTATTTAAATTGATTCTCTTGTAATACCATAACTATCTAATAATTCATTTTGCTTACCAAACATAACTTTTTCATCATCTTCTTCCATATGATCATATCCAAGAAGATGTAAAATACCATGTGTTGCTAAGAAAAAAACTTCTCTTTTTACTGAATGATTATATAACTCTGCTTGTTCTATTGCTTTCTCATATGATATATAAATATCTCCTAAAAGTCTAAAATCATCATATACAACATCCATATTATCCTCTAAAGCAAAACTAATAACATCAGTTTCTCTATCTACATTACGATACTCACGATTTATTTTCCTAATTTCTTCATTATCAATAAATATTATATTAAATATAGCATTCCCTATTTTCAATTCCTTAACAACATACTTAATATAATCATCTAGCTCCTTAGTATTAATATCATTATTAGTATTATTAAATATCTCAAACATATATATCTCCTATCTAAACCATTCAATAACATCAATATTAAATGAATATATAAGTATTATACACAATATTATGATAAAAATAAAGTTAATAAACGAATCTCTTTTCATAAACTTAGGAAGTCTACTCTCTATTGCCGACAAAGCAACATATATTAAAAACCCACAAAAGCCACCAATAACATTTAAAATAATATCATCTATATCAAATATTCTACCAATTCTTAATTGTACTAGTTCAATAGTTAAACTAACTATCAATGTTAATATAAGAGGATAACCTAACTTATTAGCCTTTAAATAATAAGAAATAAAGAAGCCAAATGGTAAAAACATAAGAATATTGCCAATAACATTTTTAATAAACTTAGAACTACCAAAACTATATCTAAACATTTCTTTAAAAGGTATTAAATTAATCCCCCCATTACTAACATCTTGATAAGTAACAACATAATACAAACATAAAATATATATAATAAATATTAATGCTAATAATTCTCTATGAAATACAAACTTTTTATTATACTTTATTAAATATGCAATTCTAAAAGAAGACACTATAACAGTAATAAGTACTATCATAGGCCATATATTCATAACATTATTTAAAAGTAAAGACTTAATCATTATGCACCTCCAGTTAATACCGTACCATCACTATCATTACCACTTAAAACAGCTATACCAGACGAAGTTAAATTACCAACGAACTTCTTACCTAAAACACTAGATGATGTTGCACTTTCTGTTATCCATACTTTTAAAGCAAAACTTCTTGAAGAACCTGGTTTTAAAATAACATTTCTAATTATATAATTACTATCTGTAGATAATAATGCCGGAGTATTTTCATCAATAGAAACTTTAATCAAACTAGTAGCTATCGTACTACTAGAAGTTGGCACTATCTTTATATCAAACTTATATGTCAAACTGCCTGAATTAGTAATTGTTATAATAGAATTAGAAGTATTCATACCATCACTATCTGACATTGGATAAGCATTATTCAAACTAACAGCAGTACTACTATAACTTAATCCTAATGTCCCAGTAGCATAACTTTGTGTAGAAGAACTAGCACTAGAAGTAAACAAAGCATAACTATCCTGTCCTATTGAAACAAGTAATACCAAAACAAGAAGCAATAATAATAAACCAATATTTTTATTATTCATGCCCTCACCTCTATCCTATATATAATTTTAACAAAATCATCAACATATATCAAGTAATTTACAAAAGAAAAATAGCGAAATTATAAATAGACATAATAACCAAAATAAATATTAAACATAAATTATCATAGGTGAACATAATGAATATAAGTAAGTCAGGTAATGACTATTTAATTAAAATATATAAAGAAAAAATCAAAGATATAAATATCTATAATATTGATGATATATATACTTTAATCAAACTAATTATAAGAAAAATTATTAAAAATTATACTATATCTGGTACTTATCAAATAAATATTTATACTAATGATATATATGGAATGATAATAGAATTAAATAAAATAAAAGAAAATAATTATATAGAGTTAAAAATTAATATAACTATTAACAGTATCTTTCTTTATAAAACTAATAATAATTACTTAAATAAAAATAACACTATATATTATTATAAAAATAATTATTATATCCTACCTAGGAATGATAATATAAGCTTACTTGAAGTAGAAGAAATATTATATGGTAATATAGTTAAGGAAATATTATCTAAGGGAATTAAAATATAATTATAAACTTTTAGAATAATAAAAGATCCTACTATAGTAGAATCTATTCAGCATTTTCATCAACATTAAAGTCTTTCAGTTCACCATTATCCGCTAAAATCTTATTTACTTTATCAGATACTTCTGTTAACTTATTATTACACTCTTTTACTAATTCCATAGCTTTAGTATATTTATTAATTGCATCATCTAAATTAACTTCTCCAGACTCTAATTCTTTAACAATACTTTCTAATTCTTTTATTTTATCTTCAAAGCTTACATCTTTATCTTTCTTTTTATCCATTAATTTTCACTCACCTTTACTACTTTAGAATATATATTACCATCTTTTAAATTAATAACTATATCATCATTATCTTTAATATTAGTTATACTAGATATTACAGTATTATCTTTTTTAATAATACCATATCCTCTATTTAAAGTACTAATTGGATTTAATACTTCTAACTTTTCTGTTAATGATAACAATGCTTGTTCTTTAAACTTATATAACATACTAGGATTAGATAATATATAAGAATTACTACTTTTAAATAATCTTACTTTATTATTATCAATAACTATATTAATTTCTTTGTTTAATTTATCTATTAAATTATCTAATTTTTGTTCTAATATTTCATACATGGCTGTTGGCTTTTTTAATATATAACTATTTGCTACATTATTAATTCTAATTTGATAATTATTTATAGTATTATTAATAGCCTGATAACTTCTCCCTTTAGCAGTTTCTAAATAATTTAATATTGTACTAGTATCAGGTACAGCTAATTCTGCAGCGGCTGTAGGAGTCGGTGCTCTTAAGTCTGCTACAAAATCTGCTATTGTAAAATCAATTTCATGTCCTACTGCACTAATAACAGGAACTTTAGAATTATATATAGCTCTTGCAACTATTTCTTCATTAAATGGCCATAAATCCTCTAAAGAACCCCCACCACGACCAACTATCAAAGTATCTATATCATAAGTATTAGCTAGTTCTATTTTTTTAACTATATCTGCTGCCGCATCATTACCCTGTACTAAGGCTGGAAATAAGATTGTCTCACATATTGGATATCTTCTTTTAATAGTCGTTAAAATATCTCTAATAGCTGCACCAGTAGAAGCCGTAACAATACCAATCTTCTTAGGCATTCTAGGTATTCTTTTCTTATGTTCAGGATTAAATAATCCTTCTTTAGCTAAATCTTTTTTTAATTTTTCAAATGCAACATATAAATTACCTATACCATCTTCAGCCATATTCTCAACATATATTTGATAAGAACCAGTTTGTTCATAAACACTAATTCTACCCACTACTAAAACCTTCATACCATCACAAGGCATAAACTTTAAATTACCTGTATGATAAGAAAACATTACAGCATTTAATCTACTAGTTTCATCTTTTAAAGTAAAATAATAATGTCCTCTAGTATGTGCCTTAAAATTAGATATTTCCCCTTTTAAATATACCATTCTTAAATTAGTATCATTTTCAAACTTACTCTTTAAATATCTATTTAATTCACTAATAGTTATATAATTATTGTTCATTATCTACCCTACTATGATAAACTTTATCAAGAACCCCATTAATCATCTTACAAACACTATCATCAGAATAACTTTTAGCAAGTTCTACAGCTTCATCAATACTAACTAAACTAGGTACATCAGTATATAATAATTCATATATAGCTATCCTTAAAATAGCTTGATCAGTTAACCCTAATCTATCTATTGTCCAATTATCTAAATACTTATTAGCACATTCATCTATTTCTTTAATATTCTCTACAACACCATGTACTAAATTAGTAATAAACTTACTCTTAACTTCAGTTTGTGAATCTATTATATTATCTATATCATAATCAATATTATTAGTCTCATATAACTTAATTTGATATAATATTGTCATTGCTTTATATCTCTGTTCATGTCTACTTAAATCCATCTAAATCACCTACCTACTAAATCATAACATAAAATAAACATTTTGTTAACTATAAAACTTTATTTAAAGAAAAAAATATACATCTAAAGACAACCAAACTATATACAAAAATGCCAGCCACTGGCTAACATATCTAACACATCTTTTTTCATTTTACCTAAATATTAAACATATATTATTATATGAAAAATAAATTTATTAAATCTACTATTATTCTCCTACTAGGAGGATTATTAACCAAAATATTAAGTATGGTTATTAGAATATTTTTAACAAGAGCTATAACTACTAAAGGAATAGGATTATATATGTTAATTCTACCTACATTTAATCTATTTATTACTCTATCTACATTCTCATTACCCATATCTATATCTAAACTAATAAGTGAAAATAAAAAAAGAAGTAAAAATATTATTTTATCTACTATTCCTATATCTTTATTATATAACTTTATCTTAATGCTTATATTAATTATTATAAGTCCATTAATTAGTAAATATTTACTTAAAAATACTACTCTATATTACCCAGTTATGGCTATATCTTTAACCTTACCATTTATATGTATATCTAATATTATTAAAGGGTACTTCTTTGGTAAAGAAAGAATGTTCCCCTATACAATGTCTAATATTATAGAACAAATAGTAAGATTAATATTAACTATAACTCTTATACCTAAACTAATGAATATTAATTTAACTATTGCTATAGTTGGTGTCGTACTTATAAATATTATAAGTGAATTATCTTCAACTATTACTATGATGTTATTTATTCCTAAAGTAATAGATTTAAAAGTAGAAGATTTTAAATATAATAAAAGAATATTCCGTGAGATATTAAATATAAGTATTCCTACAACTAGCAGTAGATTAATTGGCTCAATTACCTACTTTTTAGAGCCAATAATCTTAACATATACTCTATTACAAGTAGGATATACAAATGACTTTATAACTAATCAATATGGT
>CAZTTM010000014.1:0-446 GCA_964616035.1 uncultured Muribaculaceae bacterium | reverse complement strand
TGGTTATGTTTATCCCATCTTATTATTACCATCATTCTTTACCATGGCTATATCCAATGCTCTTTTACCAGTAATATCTAATAACTATAATAATAATAGAAAAACATACGCTAAAAGTAAACTAAAACAAGGTATTATTATCTCTCTCATAGTAGGAATACCCGCTACTATTATCTTAATGATATTCCCTGAATTCTTCTTAAAACTTATCTATAACACTACCCTAGGAAGTAATTATATCAGAATAGTTGCCCCTGTATTTATCTTACACTATATTCAAGCACCCCTAACAATAGCCCTCCAAGCAATGGGTAAATCAAAGATTGCTATGAAAGGTACACTATATGGCTCAATCATAAGAACAATTCTTTTATTCACTACGAGTTATTTAAAAATAGGTATCTGGGGTTTAATAATTGCTACAGCTTCAAATATTATTTATATAA